>NZ_JOJF01000007.1:0-242286 GCF_000720265.1 Nocardia sp. NRRL WC-3656
AGTCCTTCGGAGCCTCGAACAAGGCAAAAACCCATCAGCTACACCCCACCGCTCTGGGCATCCAGGGCACCAACCCCAGACACCTACAAACTTAGGGAAAAGCCATGCGTATCACCATCTTCGGGGCCAATGGCCCCACCGGCCGCCAGCTCACCGCGCAGTCGCTGGCCGCCGGACATCAGGTCGCGGCGGTGACGCGGCGGCCGGGCGAATTCCCGCTGCGCCATGAGCGGCTCGACGTGATCGGCGCCGATGTGCTCGACCCGGCCGCGGTCGACACCGCGGTGAAGGGGTGCGACGCCGTGCTGTCCGCGCTCGGGGTGCTGCCGAGCAAGGAACCGATCACCACGTATTCGGAGGGTGTGTCGAACATCGTGACGGCGATGCGGCGGCACGGGGTGAGCCGGATCGTGGTGGTGAGTTCGGCCGGCGTCGATCCGCGCCCCTACAGCGAGGGCGGCTTCCTCTTCAATCGGCTGCTGGTGCCGTATGTGACGCGGGTGGCGGGCAAGACGCTCTACGACGATATGCGGCGGATGGAAGCACTGCTGCGCGACAGCGATCGGGAGTGGACCGTGGCGCGTCCGAGCGGACTCTACGACCGCCCCGATGTCACCGATTACACGATGGTCGAGGACTACGCCGACGGGATCTTCACCGCCCGAAGCGATCTGGCCGCGAGCATGCTCGCCGCCGTGACCGAGAGCCGCTTCGTCCGCGCCGCGGCCGGTGTGATCACCACCGATTCCGGTAACCCCACCCTGCTGCGATGGATCCGGCAGCAGGCGAGCGGCGGCCACTGAACCACACCGCGCACAAGGTATGGAAATTTCATTCTCGATGTTGGAGAATTTGATTAGCAAGTGAGCGATCGCTCGGCGCGGGTGGTCGGGAATCCGGCATCGGGCATCGGTGTGCCCGAGTGGCAATGAACGAGGTGCGTTATGGCTGGGCGGGTAGAGGGCAAGGTCGCCTTCATCACTGGTGCGGCACGCGGCCAGGGGCGAAGTCATGCGGTGCGGCTCGCGGAGGAGGGCGCCGACATCATCGCCGTCGACGTCTGTAAACCGGTGAGCGGTACCGATCTGATCCCGGCTTCGACCCCGGCCGATCTGGCCGAGACGGTGGAGCTGGTCAAGGGTCTCGGCCGGCGCATCGTCACCGCCGAGGTCGACGTCCGCGATTTCGGCGCGTTGAAGGCCGCCGTGGACAACGGGGTCGAGCAGCTGGGCCGGCTCGACATCATCGTGGCGAACGCCGGGATCGGCAACGGGGGTGCGACCCTGGCCGAAACCAGTGAGCAGGACTGGAACACGATGATCGGCATCAACCTGGAAGGTGTCTGGAAGACCGTGAAAGCCGGTGTGCCGCATCTGATTTCCGGCGGCAACGGCGGCTCGATCATCCTGACCAGTTCGGTGGGCGGACTCAAGGCCTATCCGAACACCGGGCATTACGTCGCCGCCAAACACGGCGTGGTCGGCCTGATGCGGACCTTCGCGGTCGAGCTGGGCGCGAATTCGATCCGGGTCAATTCGGTCCATCCGACCAACGTGAACACCCCGATGTTCATGAACGAGGGAACGATGAAGATGTTCCGCCCGGATCTGGAGAATCCGGGCGTCGAGGATTTCGAACCGGTGGCGAAGTTCATGCACGTCCTGCCGGTCGGCTGGGTCGAGCCGGTGGATATCAGCAATGCGGTGCTGTTCCTCGCCTCGGACGAATCGCGCTACATCACCGGCCTGCCGGTGACCGTCGACGCGGGCAGCATGCTCAAGTAGGCGTGCCGGCGAGTACGGCCACACCCGTCCGCCCGCCGTCGACGTCCACGACGGTGCCGTGCACGAACGATGCCTCGTCGGAGGCCAGGAAGACCGCGGCCGCCGCGATGTCCTCGGCGGTTCCGGCCCTTCCGGCGGGCGTGCCGTGCATCATGGCACCGGCGGCGGGGTCACGCTCCGGCGGCAGCACGACGCCGGGCGAAATGGCGTTGACGCGAACGCCTTTCGGGCCGAACTCCGCCGACCACGCCCGCGTGAGGGTTTCCACCGCCCCCTTCGTCGAGGCGTAGAGGGCACCGACGGGCACGCTCAGCCGCGCTACCCATGAGCCGAGATTCACGATCACGCCGCCACCCGCCTCGACCATCGCCGGAGCCACCGCCTGGGTGAGGAAGAACGGCGCCTTGACGTTGACGGCGTAGACGCGGTCGAACATCTGCTCGTCGGCGGTCGTCGTGGTCGCCGGCGGAAAGATCCCGGCATTGTTGACCAGGATGTCGATGCGCCCACCGAGCGCTCGGGTGGCCGCATCCGCCAGCGCACGCGCGGTGGCCGCACTGCCGTCGAGATCCGCATGCACATAGTCGGCGCGGCCGCCGCCCGCGCGGATCTCGGCGACGACCGCGGCGCCGCGCTCGTCATCGCGGCCGGAGACGACGACATGCGCCCCCGCCGCGGCGTAGGCCACCGCGATGGCGCGTCCGATATTGCTGGTGGAACCCGTGATGAGGGCTGTTCGGCCCGAGAGTCGTGACATGAGACCGAAGCTACGAGCGATTTTTTGGACCAGCAAGTCCAAAGTTGCCCGGGGCGACTTCGGCTAGGCCCCGCCGAAACCCCGGTACGGGCTCAGGGGGATCACGGTGAATTCGGAGACTCCGGCCGCGGCCATGGGCAGCTCCGCGACGATCGCCTTCGCCTGTTCGGCATCGGCCGCCTCGATGGTGAAGCAGGCGCCGGCGATATCGCCGCGCAACCAGATCTGGCGGACGACGCCGTCGAGATAGAGCTTGCGGACGTGCTCGGTCTCGGCCGGTAGTACTTTCTCGAAATCCGCGTCGGTGAACGATTCGGTGCGGCGCCGGGAAAGAACCATGAATTGCACTGTGCCTCCTGGTGTTCATCGGTTCGGACGACCATTCTCTCGCCTCGGTGCCGCGGCATCGGGCGCCGTCGCTTCCCATGAGTTGGGCGAGAGAATGTGACAACTCTTCACTCACCGTTGACCGTCGATGTCCGGCTGCCTACAGTGATCGGAACCGGCTCGGTGCGGCTCGGCCCTCGGATCGAGGTCGCTGCGGGTCGAAACCCGCTGTCGCGCACGGAGGTTCGAATGAACGACGCTCGTCGGTTCGTGGTGATCGGCGGTGGTCTGGCCGGGCTGGCATCGGCCGTCTGGCTGGCCGAGGCCGGGAAGCGGGTGACGTTGCTGGAGCGCCGGGCCCGGCTCGGTGGTCGCACCCAGGCGATGACGGTCGCCGAGGTCGGCGATACGCCCGACAACGGTCAGCACGTGATCGCCAGCGGCTACCACCACCTCTTCCGGTATCTGGCGAGCGTCGGCACCGAAAAATATCTGGAATTTCCCACCGGGGGAACGCTGCGCTGGCCGGGCGGACGCGCAACGGCGTTGCACACCAGAGGTATCCGGGCCTTCGGCACACTGCTGGGCGCACATCCGGATGCCGGGTTGGGCGAGCGGCTGGCCGCGGCGCGGGCGACGATGCGGTTGGGTCTGCAGTGTCTGTTCCAGCCCGCGGATCTGGCCGACATCACCACCGAGCAGTGGTTCGAGCGCATCGGTATGCCCGCGAAAGCGCGTGAGGCGCTGTGGGATTGGCTGGCGCTGGGCATCGCCGCCGAGCCGGTGCAGCGGGAATGCGCGAAGGTCTTCGCCGATGTGCTGGCCACCGGCATCCGGCTGGGAGTGCGGGATCGGCGCGCGGTCACCATCGGCTATCCGACCGTCGACCTCGACACGCTCTACATCACCGGTGCGGAGGAGGTGTTCCGCCGCCACGGAGTCGAGGTCCGCTATCGCGCGGTGGCGGACCGGATCCGGATCGTGGACGGCGCGGTGACCGGTGTCGATCTGGTGGACGGCACCACGGTCCCGGCCGATGCCGTGATCTGTGCGGTACCCAATTCCCGGATCCACGGCCTGCTCGACGATCTCCCCGAACACGCCGAAATCTATGCCGCGGCAGACAAATTGGGTGCCACGCCGATCGTGAGCACCAATCTGTATCTGGACCGGCCGCTCGGCACCCGCAGTGCGATGGAGGCGATCATCGGCGGGACGGGAGTGATCGACGAGGTGTTCGACCGGCAGCGCATGCACGGCCGCGAACCGAACGGCACCTGGCTGTACTGCCTGACCACCAGCGGCGCCTACGAACAGATCCACAAGAGCAGCGACGACATCATCGACGAGCAGATGGCGCTGCTGCGTCGCTACTACCCCGAGGCGGCGGATGCGCGGGTGGTGCACGGCCATGTGGTCAAGATGCCGAAGGCGACCTTCTCCCAGGCCCTCGGCACCGACGGCCTGCGACCCGATCAGCGCACCTCGGTGCCGACCCTGATGCTGGCCGGAGACTGGACCAGCACCGACTGGTCGGCCACCATGGAAAGCGCTGTTCAGAGCGCCTCCAAGGCGGTGGCGGCGCTGCTGCGACTGCCGCCGCTCTAGCGAGTTCGCGGCCCGCGAAGCGGCTCCAGGAACGCCCGGGCGAGCTCGAGGTGGTCGGGCGTCAAACCGGTGTGGCGGTCGACCGGGACGAGCAGGGTCGGGGCGACGGTGGCGGTGCGGCGCTCGGCCCAGCCCTGGTCGGCGGGCTGGAATTCGTCGTCGAACCAGCACAGCGGCCGGCGTCCGGCCCAGCGGTCGATGGTCGCAAGCTTGCCGTGGTGACCCTCGCGATGCCGAATTCCGGTGTCCTCGAAGATGATCACCTCCAGCGGCGGCAGGCCGAGGACGGGACCGAGGACCGTATTCGCCGCATATTCCCACGCGGTCGCCCACACCAGTTCGGCATCGGTGATGTCGGCCAGTTCCAGCAGCCGCGAGCCGACGGCCGCGTCGAGCAGCACCTGCTGATCGATGGGCGGAATCGCGGGAATGATGCTGTGCTGCAACACATAAGGCCGGTAACCGTGCGGGGGTGGGTGTGTGGGCCGGGGGTAGGGATTGAGGGGGCCGTCGACATCGAGCAGGATCGCGGCCCGTGATGTTTCGGTCATGACGCCCCCCGTTCGCTCATCCCAGGCTACGACGGCACCTGCGGATGAGTCCGCCACTCGCGGCAACGGTTTCGTGTCGACCCGATAACCGGGGCGAACGCACCGAAAATCGCCTCGGGAACCGCCCCTGCGGGCCGTCTGCGACGCGCCGAGCGACACGCGAGCAATCCCGTTAAATTTACGCCAGACCTGCATTCTCGACGGCACACGTTCGGTTATCGTTCATCTCACTGTCCGATGCTGCTGCCGGCGCGCCAGGACTGGTCGTCGATCCGGAGCGTTGTGGGCCGGTGTGACGATCGTTGGGCGTTACCGGAGTCCGTCCCGAAAGATCGAGGGAACGTGCCTGCACCCGTCATCCTGACCGGCCGCCTCGTGCGGCTGGAACCTTTGGCACCGCACCATGTTCCGGGGCTCGCCGAGGCGGGCGCCGAGGATCGCGATGCGTTCGCGTTCACCCCCGTACCGCACGGCCGGGCCGAGGCCGCGGACTACGTCGCACAGGCCGCGGCGGCGCACGCCGTCGGTTCGGCGCTGGCCTTCGCGGTCGTCGCGACGGCCGACAACCGGGTACTGGGCTCGACGCGCTTCAACCGCTTCGACTACTGGCAGGGGCCGCTGGTGTGGCCGATCGTGCACGGTATGCCGACCGGAGATCCGCTGCTCGCGGTGCCCGACGCCGCCGAGATCGGCAATACCTGGCTCTGCTCGCAGGCGCGCGGCGCCGGTATCAATCTGGAATCGAAATTGTTGCTGCTCGAGCACGCCTTCGACGTGTGGCGGGTCCGCCGGATCGCGCTACGCGCCGATGTGCGAAATGTGCGCTCGCGCATGGCGATCGAGCGGCTGGGGGCGACCAGCGACGGCGTCCGCCGGGCGCATTCGCGCGGTCTGGACGGAACCGTGCGCAGTACCGCGTTCTATTCCATCCTGGACGAGGAATGGCCGGCGGTGCGCCGGCGCATCGACTCGGAGCTGGCCCGCCTGCCCCGGTTGCTGAACGCCTGATCGCACCCCGGAAGCAACCGGATAGCGAATTCCGGATATCGCGTCGTGTCCCCGGCTCCTATAATTCATGGCACAACGGTCGGACGTCGAGGAGATCGGTCCGAGTCGGGTAACTCGGCGGCCGGCGCATGCTTCGGACCTCGTACCAGCGCGTTCGCGGGAGGGGCGATCGCCCTCCCCGCCAGGAGACCGCATGTCCGACCGGATCCCCACGCCCCCGTCCACACCCGCCGCGCCGCGAGCGCACGATCGATCCCATACGCGGATATGCCTGACCGATGCCGCCCACACCGGCCCGATGGTGAGTCTGTTCCTGGTGCCCGAGCCGCGGGTGCGGGGCGCCTCCATGCTGCATCTGCTCGAACAGGTTCCGGTGCGTGATGTGCCGGCGCCGGCTCCCGAGCTGACCGCCGCCCTGGAAGCGCCCAGCCTGCCGGGCGCGGTAATCCGGTTGCTGCCCTGCGTTTCTCGACGCTCCGATACCTCGGCGATGCGCCATATCTTCCATGATCACTACATCGCCGACGGGCCGATGGGCCTCGACGTGTGCGATCCGGAGGAGATGGAGCGGCTGGCCGCACTGCCCGAACGCGCGATCGGCCCGCGCCGCATCGACGATTTCGCCGACTACTCCGTGCGGCAGGCGATGCTCGCGGTCTTCCGCTATTTCGGTGTGGACCAACGGATTCCGCTGATGTACCACGGCTACGCCGACCCGGGCGGCCGCTGGCTGGCGGTGCGCACGGCGCTCGCCTGATCTCAGCCCGCGGTGACGAACCCCTGCCGGATCATCCAATCGCGCGCGACGGTGGCCGGTTCGGCGCCGTCGACGTCGACCTTGCGGTTCAACTCGGTGATCGTCTCGTTGGTGAGCAGCGCGGAGATCGGCGCCATGACCTGCGCCACCTGGGGATGCGCGTCGGCGAACGATTTCCGCATCACCAGTGCCGCATTGTATTTGGGGAAGAAGTTCTGATCGTCGGCGAGCTGCACCAGATTCAGTGCTTTGGTGCGGCCGTCGGTCGCGGTGACGTCGCCGAATTGACAGGTGCCGTTCGCCGTGGCCGAGTACACGAGCGAATCCTGCATTATCTGCTTGTGCACCTTGCCGAGGTCGATACCGTATTTGCGGGCCAGACCCGGAAATCCGTCCTGCCGGACGCTGAATTCGGTACCGAGGCAGGTCGATCCGGTGCTGGGATCGGTATTCACCAGACGGGCATAGTCGGAAATCGTCTTCGCGCCGGTGCGGGCGGCACTGCCCGCATTGGTGACCATGGTGTAGGTGTTGTTCATCGGGGCCGGGTCGGCCCACACCATGCCGTGTTGTGCGAGATCCGTATCGCGCACCGCCTCGAATTGCCGGGTGGAGTCCGGAATCGGTGTCTCGTTACCCAGATAATTGATCCATCCGGTCCCGGTGTAGTCGTAGGCGACATCCACCTGTCCGTGCAATTGCGCATCGCGCAGGCTGTTGGATCCGGTGATATTGGTGAGGTCACGGACCTGAGCTCCGGCCGCTGTGAGCGCGAATTCGATGAGGTAACCGAGGATGTTCTGTTCGGTGAAATCCTTGGAGCCCACGGTGATCTGCACGCCGTCGAGGGCGGGAATCGGCTGGATACTGCCCGGCCCGACCGGCAGCGGCACGGCGCCACCGGCCTCGAGACCGCAGGCGGCGACCACGGCGACCAGCAGTGTCGCCGTAGCGGTGGCCGCGCTGCGTCCGAGGTGACGTGCTCGCCGCTTCATCGCAGCCCCCGCGGTCCGAGGAACTGTTCGGCCAGGGCCCCCAGCCAGTCGACGAGCAGTGCGAGGGCCACCGCGAGAATCGCTCCCACCCACAGCGTCACGTTGTCGCGCAGCTTGTAGCCGGTATCGATCAGGATGCCCAGACCGCCGGCGCTGACCAGGAACGACAGCGTGGCCGTGCCGACGGCCAGCACCAGCGAGGTGCGCAGCCCGGCCAGGATGTAGGGCACCGCGAGCGGGAATTCGATCCGGCGCAGCACCGTCATCGCCGACATGCCCTGTCCTCGTCCGGCATCGACGAGAGCGGGATCGACCTGCTGATATCCCAGAATCGTATTGCGCAGCACCGGAAGTAGCGCGTAGAAGGCGATCGGCGCGACACCTACCCAGAAGCCGGTCTTCTCGGTCCACAGATAGGTGAGCACGATCAGGCCGATCGCCGGCGCCGCCGCACCGATATTGGCGATGCCGACGAACAGGGGAGTGAGGCGCCGGTAGCGCGGCCGAGTCAGCAAGGTGCCCAACGGAACCGACACCACGACGACGATCAGCACCACGGTCGCGGTGATCGCCACATGCTGGCGGACCACGGTGCCGATCGTGGTGGGATTGATACTGGCCTGCTGCGTCGCGGTGAGGGTGCGGTCGAAGGCCCACGCCAGCACGCCGGCCGCCAGGGCCACGGCCAGCACCGGCTGGGCGAACAACCGGATCCGGTCGGCGCGGCGCTCGTGTCGCTGTACGGGACTCATGGCCGGTCGCCCGAATTCGCCGCGGCCGCTTCGTGTTCGGCGCGGGTGCGCGACAGGTGTGCGACCAGGGTGTCGATCGCGACCAGGCCGGCGTATTCACCGCGCGGCCCGGTCACCACGGCATTGGCGGTACTTTCGGCGAGCAGCGTCTCGAGTGCCGCCTGCAGCGTCGAATCCGACGTGACTGTGCCGGTCACCGGAACGCCCGCGTCGTGTAGCGAGCGTGCCTGCGCCAGTTGTGGTTCCGATATCCAGCGCAGCGGCCGGCGGTCGGAGTCGAGGATCAGCCCCCACTTCCACTCCTGAGCGGCCAGCGCCGCACGCAGCGTATCGACCGGATCGTTCTGCGCGGCCGTGGCGCAGCTGCCCAGTTCCACATCGGCGACCCGGACCAGCGTGAGCTGTTTGAGTGCGGCGTCGGCGCCGACGAAACCGGCGACCGTCTCGTCGGCGGGCCCGGCGAGGATCGCGGCCGGGGTGTCGTACTGGAGGACGCGGGAATTGTTGCCGAGCACCGCTATTCGGTCTCCGAGCTTGACGGCCTCGTTGAAATCGTGGGTGACGAAGACGATCGTCTTGTGCAGTTCGGTCTGCAGCCGCAGCAGTTCGTCCTGCAGCAGTCCGCGGGTGATGGGGTCGACCGCGCCGAACGGCTCGTCCATCAGCAGTACCGGCGGATCGGCCGCGAGCGCGCGGGCGACACCGACTCGCTGCTGCTGGCCGCCGGACAGTTGGCGCGGATAGCGGCCGCGGAAGGTCTCGGGGTCGAGTCCCACGAGATTCAGCATCTCGTCGACGCGCGCCCGGACCCGGCCACGATCCCAGCCGAGCAGTCCCGGGACCGTGGCGATGTTGCGGGCCACCGTCATATGCGGAAACAGGCCGGCCTGCTGAATCGAATAGCCGATCCGGCGCCGTAGCCGGTCCGGGTTCACCGCGGTCACGTCCCGCCCGGCGATGGTGATGGTGCCGGAGGTCGGTTCGATCAGGCGGTTGATCATTCGCATCGTGGTCGTCTTACCGCAGCCCGAGGGGCCGACGAACACCACGATCTCACCCGCCGGAATCGTCAGCGAGATCCGGTCCACCGCCGGATCGCGTTGGCCCGGATAGTGTTTGGTCACCGCGTCGAGCACGATCTCCGCGGGTTCGTGGTCGGTGCGGTCGGCGGTCGCGGTATCAGTCACGGATTCCCCTCGAGGTGGTGAGCCGGCCGATGCCCACGAGGACGGCATCGAGCAGCAGGGCCAGCACGATGATCAGCACCGTGCCGGACAGTGCCTGCGGGACGGCGGTCGGACTGCCCAGCCGGGCCAGGCCGGTGAAGATCAGATTGCCCAGACCCGGCCCCTTCGCATAGGCGGCCATCGCCAGAATGCCCATGCTCATCTGGGTGCTGATCCGAATTCCGGCCAGAATCGACGGCCACGCCAGCGGCATTTCGATCCGGGCGAGGATCCGGGCGCGGTTCATGCCGACCCCGCGCGCGGCGTCCGAGACCGCCGGATTCACCGATGCCAGCCCGATGATCGTGTTGCGCAGAATCGGCAGCAGCGCGTACAGCACCAGCGCGGTGACCGTCGGCCGCACGCCGAGGCCCAGCACGGGAATGAGCAGTCCCAGCAGCGCGAACGAGGGCACGGTGAGGACGATGCTCGCCGCCGCGGTGTCCGCCGCCGAACCCCACGGGCTGCGATAGACGACGACACCCAGGCACACCGCCACCGCGGTCGCGATCAGCACGGACTGCACGACGGCCGAAACATGCAGATAGGAATCGGTGAGCAGTTGTCTGCGATGGTCCACCAGAAAGGTCCACAGAGTATCCAGGGCGATGACCTCCCAGAGCTCGGCGGCGTCCGAGCAGTCTATCGATCTCGCGGCGCGGGCGCAGGAAACGAGCGAGACCGGGCGTGTGTGTACCGGCGCCGGATGCGCCGGAACCCTGACGGTCCCTCGTACGTCCTATACCTCAGGAGGCCGATTTCCGGTCGGGGACGGAGGGATTCATGAGTGCCACAGGTGCTCGAAGGCTCGGGCGTACTCGCTGGGTGTTGCCGGCGGCGCTGGTGGTGATCGGCGTGCTGGCAGCGGGAGTCGTGGTGGCTCTGCCCTGGTGGCACGATCGCACCGCCGCCATCGCCGGGCAGCGGCTCGACGATTTCCCGGATATCGATGTGAGCGCGCTGGATTCGGATCGCGGTCGCATCGTCGCGGTACTGCGCACGGAATACGCACACCCCGGCGACGGACCCAAATACGCACAGGGCGCGGATGAGCCATGGTGTGCCGATTTCGTCAGCTGGACCATGCGTCAGGCCGGCCGGCCGCTGTCCAATCCGAATTCCGGATCGTGGCGGATTCCCGGTGTGGCGACGCTGCAGGAGTATTTCGAAGCGAACGGCCGATTCTCGGCGCTGGGTTCCGGATATTCGCCACGCGCGGGCGATGTGGTGATCTATGCGCCCGGCAGTCCGTTCGGGCAGCACACGAATATCGTGCTGGCGGCCGGTGACCACACCCTGACCACGATCGGCGGTAACGAGCGCGGTTCGGTGCGCATTCACCGTTACGACCCGGCGGCGGTTGGCGGTATCGTCGGGTTCGGCCAGATGTGAAACGTTTTCGTCCACCGTTGGGCGATCGACGGGGATCTGCGTGCAGGTGATCGGTGGAGGAGTGGGAGCAGATGGCAGAGCCCGGCGCGCACGACGAGACCGAATGGATGGACTACTCCGACTTCGGTGAACGTTTCGTGGTGCACGCGGTCAACCGGGATCGGATCGAGGCCGCGGTGTCCGGGATGGCCGGACGGGGGATGAGTATCGGGCCGTTCTCGATCGGTCCGGCGGGGCTGGCCGGGCTGGTGGCGGAGGGCAAGGTCGGCAAGCCGGTGATCGCCCGCAGCGAACCGCATGTCACCTTCGAGGTCCGGGTGCCGGTGTCGATGCACCTCACGGTGACTCTCGGTGGGCAGCAGTTCCGGATCGAGGCCACCGTCGAGATCGACCTCACCCTGCACGCGCGAACCGCCGATCCGCTGCTGATCGTCATCGACATTCCGCGGGTGCGCTCGCGCGACGTGAGTTTCGCTGTCCGCGCGGAGGCGGTCGGCGCCGCCGTCGACGTACTGCTCGACCCGATCGCCACTCTGGTTCAGCGTGAGGTCGCGAGCCGGCTCAACGCCATGCTCGCCGATCCCGCGGCCCGTCGTGGCCGGGTGTTCGACATCGAGGCGATCATGAACGGCACGCGTTCGGAGCATGTGCTGCGCACGGACTTCGAATGGATCGACTACGCCGAGTTCGGCCGGCGTTTCTTCCCGCTCATCGTCACCCCGGATCGGGTCCGCGACGTGGTGGAAGGTCTGGCCGGTCGCGCGGTCGAAGTGGGCCCGCTGCGTACCGGGCCCGGTGAGGCAGCCACGGTCGAGGTACAGGGGGCCGTGCGGATGCCGCGGCTGGCCCGGCGGGACGGCGACCATCCGGTGTCGTTCGATCTGACCATTCCGGTCGGGCTCGACATCACCGTCGACGTGCTCAAGGCGAATCGCTATCGCGCCGAGGTGGAGGTCGGGTTGCTCCTGGTGGCGCGTGCGGGTGAACCGCTGCTCATCGTGATCGATGTGACCCCGCCGCGCAGCGCCGATGTCGCCGTCGAACTGCAGGCCGAGGGATGGCGCGCGAAGGTGCTGGGGTCGGTCGGCAAGATCCGCCGCCAGATCGCCGCACAGGTCGCCCAAGTCATTCGTGCGGAACTGGCCGATCCTCGGGGCCGCACCATCGACGTCGCCGGCCGGATCGACGCGGCCACCTCCTGACACCTGTTACTTGTGGTGTTCATGTGACCGGATTGGCCTAGCGGTTCATATGTGCATGTGGTGAAATGAGTCCACGTTCGAGGCTTCCGGCGCGTGGATGACAGCAGTGTTGTCGTCGGGGAAGGCGCGCCGGACATGCTTGCATTTCCACCGGTCCGCGGGGTGGCCGGCATCAGGTGAGATCTCTATATCGCTGCAGCGCGAAGGAGTTTTCGATGCGTTCCGTTCCGATGACCCGCCGCACCCTGTTCGGATATGCCGGTGCCGCCGCGACCGCAGCCGGTCTGGCCGCGCTCGCACCCGCCGTCCTCACACCGACCGCGTCCGCCGACAACGTCCTCGGCACCCTGCTCGACTATGCCGGCGGCGTGCCCGACGCGGCGGCGATCCGCGCCGCGGGACATGCCGGCGCGATTCGCTATGTCTCCGACCGGCGCCCGGGCGCGGAATGGATGGTGGGAAAGCCGTTGCGCGCGAGCGAGGTCGACGCGCTGCACGCGGCCGGGCTCACCGTGGTGTCGTGCTACCAGTTCGGCAAGGGTGCCACCGCGGATTGGAAGGGCGGCCTCGAGGCCGGCAAGCGTCACGCCGACCGCGGTCTGCAGCTGCACCGCGAGGCCGGCGGCCCGGACGGGGTGCCGATCTACGCTTCCATCGACGACAATCCGACGCCGGTCGATTTCGCCACCCTGATCGCGCCGTACCTCGAGGGCTGGAAATCGGTGCTCGGCAACGAGAATGTCGGCGTCTACGCCAATGCGCCGACCATCGAACTGGCCAAGGTCGCCGGCCTGGGTTCCTGGTACTGGCAACACAATTGGGGGACGCCGAAGGGGTTCGTGCACCCGGCGGCGAATCTGCACCAGGTCGAGATCGACGATCGCACGGTCGACGGCGTGGGAGTGGATGTGAACAACATCCTCACCGCGCAGTACGGGCAGTGGTGATCACCAGCGCGTGGTGAATCGGCAGCTACCTACGTTTGGCAGTGGCAGGTGGGGTCGGCGAGCAGATCGGGTTCGTCCGGGACGACCGTCAGTGTCGGGCGCGCCTCGGGTGCGTCGCGCACCCCCATCCAGGACAGCAGCGACCATCGCGACAGGCCCGAGAACGCCGAGCCGAGGCTGAAGAACGAGCCCACCGAACCGACCGACAGCACCGATCCGACGCTGCCGATCGACAAAACGGAGTAGGCCGAGCCGATCGAGAGGATCGACCGTTCGGATCGGAACGACAGGATCGAGCGATGCGATCGGGTGGACAACACCGATCGGTAGGAGCGTCGTGACATCACCGAGTGCCCGGCTTTCCCACGCCGGCCGCGGGGGACGGCGCCGGTGTCCGACGTGACGGGTGCAGACCGTTCGAGCTGATCGACAGTCGACATACCTAGCGGTCTACCACAGTCGGGGACATCCCATGGCGCATTGACAGCAAACGGCCCGGAGTGTCGCCTTCGCGACATCTCCGGGCCGTCGAGAGCTCGAGATCAGTTCTGCGGGCGTACCGCTGCGGGCTGCTGCACCGCGTGCGCGGCGGGCACCGTGCCGGCCGGGTTCACCGGAGCCGCGGCCTGGGCGGGACCCGACGCCACCGTGAACAGACCCAGCGTGGGCAGGAACGAGCAGGTGATCGGCGCCTGATCGGCGGCCGGCTGGGTGGTCAGGGAACCCGCGATCACCGAGACGACGCGACCCGGGCCGGTGTCGACGATGGCCGACAGGGTGGCCGGACCGTCGGGGTTGATGTGCGCCTCGTCGGTCAGCGCCACGGTGCCGCCGCGGCGATTGTCCAGGTTGTACCACTGGACGGTCATCGGCGGATTCTGCTGCGACGTCAGACCTTTGGTGCCCAGCGCGGTGAAGACGAAGCCGGCCTGACCGGCGGCCGGTCCGGGCGGGGGCAGCTCGGCCGGACCCGGAACCGCGAGCGCGGTGCCGACCGAGTCGGAGCCGGGGCCGATGCAGTCCTTGCCGATGGTCGGGTACAGGAACTGCGCGATGGCCGGACCGTTCTTCGGGATTTCGGGACCGCCGCCACCGCTGCCGTTGAGGAAGGCGACGATGGCCTGCAACGTCTGCTTGACCTGCGGCGGCAGATTCGACTGCTCGAGCAGCTGGATCGCTTGATCGAGAATGGTCTGAGCGCCCGGCGAGGCGATGTTGCCCGCCTGGGCGGCAGCGCCGACGATGGCCGGAGCCAGCGATGCGATCGCGTCGACCGGAACGCCCTCCGGGACCAGCGGAACATCAACGGCCTGGGCCTTCGGTGCCGGCTCGGCAACCGCGATCGTCGACGCGGCGAGTGTCGCGCCGGCTGTCAGGGCCAGCACGGACAATGCGAACCGCGTTCCTCTGGTGCGAAGCACTGGTGTTGCCGTCCTTAACCTCGGGGTTACCTCGTCATGTGATGCGAGAACATCGTGCGATGCGGGCATCGCTTCGCGACACTCTAAAGACAGTGCCGCCGTGTTGTACAGCCATGGGTGTGATCTTGCCTGCACCGCCCGGCAATTCCGATCACCCCGCACGGCGCGTTATCAGAACATAACCTGTGTTTTCGGCCTTCGCTTCGCTTCGGCGGGGTCTCGGCCCTTTGGGCCTCGATTTTTCACTCCTCCGCTCGGTCGCTGTGTTCCCTCGCTCCCTCAGTCCAAAATCGAGGCGGGCCGAGACCTACCGAGGGTGTACATATCGGCGACGTATGCCCGGGGCTACGCACGCCGGGAAGCGAGGGCAGAATTACAGCCCGTGACCCGACACCTCCGTTTGGCCGACATCCGCGTGGCCGGGGCTGTTCTGGCCGTATCGGTCGTGGCCCGTCTGGTACTGATGTTCGTGCTTCCACACGGGCTCGACGTGGTCGACCTGCGCGTATACGTCGAGGGCGCGGCCAACTTGGGCAGTGGGCATCTCTACGACTTCGTCTATGCCGACAAGACTCCGAATTTCCCGCTTCCGTTCACCTATCCGCCGTTCGCGGCGGTCGTGTTCTATCCGCTGCATTTCCTGCCGTTCGGGCTGGTGACGCTGCTGTGGTTCGGGTTGATCGTGGTGGCGCTGTACGCGTCGGTGCGGATCGCTTTCGCGCTCTTGCCGGGTTCGGCGGCGGAGTCGGATCGGCGGGCGGCGGCGATGCTGTGGACCGCGCTGGGGCTGTGGCTGGAGCCGACGCGGACGACGCTGGACTACGGACAGGTGAACGTTTTCCTGCTCCTGGCCGGGCTGGCGGCGGCGTACTCCGCCCGTTGGTGGCTGTCGGGGCTGCTGGTGGGTGTGGCCGCGGGCGTCAAGCTGACGCCGGGGATCACCGGTTTGTATTTCCTGGCGCAGCGGCGGTGGGCGGCCGCGGTGTGGTCGGCAGTGGTGTTCGCGGCGACGATCGGAGTGAGTTATCTGATCTCGCCGTCGGAGACCCGGACCTATTTCGGGCCGCTGATCGGTGACGCCAACCGCATCGGCCCGGTCGGTTCGGTGGTCAACCAGTCGCTGCGCGGGGCGCTGAGCCGCATTCTCGGCCACGACGCGGGAGCGCCCTGGTATGTGGCGGGGCATCGCATCCCGTTCGGGCCGTGGTGGCTGGGTGCGGTGCTGCTGACCGTGGTGCTGGCCTGGTTCGCTTGGCGCGCGGTCGATTTCGGCGATCGGCTCGGAGTGCTGCTGGTGGTGCAGCTGTTCGGGTTGATGGTGTCGCCGATCTCCTGGTCGCACCACTGGGTGTGGTTGCTGCCGCTGATGATGTGGCTGGTGCACGGTCCGCTGCGTTCGATCGCGGGGGCGCGGGTGGTGGCCGGATTCTGGCTGGTGACCACGCTGCTCGGCATTCCGTGGATCCTGACCTTCTTCCAGCCGACGATCTGGGAGATCTCCCGCCCGGCCGTCCTGGCCTGGCTGGGTGCGATCTACGTTTTCGGCGTGGTCGCGACCTATCTGTGGATCATCTGGGCGGGCGCGCAGCGCGGGCGGCCGGGCACACCGGTGTCGGCGCCCGCGGTCGCGGCGGGTTCGGTGGCGGGTTAGGCCGGTTCAGCTCTGGTCGGCGAGGCGGTCGATCTGGCCGGCCAGCGCGAGATCCTTGCGGGTGATGCCGCCCTCGGAGTGGGTGGAGAGGGTGAAGGTGACCCGCCGCCACCGGATATCGATATCGGGGTGGTGGTTGACCTTCTCGGCGGATTCGGCCACTCGTCGCACCAGTTCGATGCCGGCCATGAACGACGGGGCCTCGACGGTTCGGGAGATGCTACTGCCGGTGTGGGTCCAGGCGGGTAGTTCGCGCAACCCAGTGGCGATCTCGCTGTCGGAGAGCAATGGGGTACTCATACTTTCGGTTCTACCCCAGCGGTCGCGGCTCAGGCCGCACGCGCGAGTTTGAGAGCCTTTTTGAGATCTTTGCCCTTGACCCCGGCGGCCTGGCACTTCTTCATTTTCGAGACCACGACAGGACATTTCAGACAGCGCTTCTTCTTACGGCAGCACTTCTTCTTCGGTGTGAGGTGTGCGACCTCCTTGGCCTTCACCTTGCCCATGCGGCCCAGGGTAACCAACCATGATGCCGGAAACGGTGGCCGACCGGGTTTCGGTACTGTGTACCTGGCCGCATGTCCGGTGAGATCAGTCCACCTGCCTTGTTCGGACCCGCTACGGCGCGGGTCGGCCGCAACCCATTCATTCAGCAGGAGGATTCAACGTGTCGTCTGTCGAGTTCCGCAATGTCGCCATTGTGGCTCATGTCGACCACGGCAAGACGACGCTGGTCGATGCCATGTTGCGGCAGTCCGGTGCCTTCGCCGAGCGTGCCGAGCCGGTCGACCGGGTGATGGACTCCGGTGATCTGGAGCGCGAGAAGGGCATCACCATTCTCGCCAAGAACACCGCGGTGCATCGTCATCACGGCGACGGCAGCGTCACTGTGATCAACGTCATCGACACCCCCGGTCACGCCGATTTCGGTGGCGAGGTCGAGCGCGGTCTGTCCATGGTCGACGGTGTCGTGCTGCTGGTCGACGCCTCGGAGGGGCCGCTGCCGCAGACCCGGTTCGTGCTGCGCAAGGCGCTGGCCGCCTCGCTGCCGGTGATCCTGGTCGTGAACAAGACCGATCGTCCCGACGCCCGGATCGAGGAGGTCGTCGAAGAGAGCCACGACCTGCTGCTGGATCTGGCCTCCGACCTCGACGACGAAGCGTCCGAGGCGGCCGAGCTGGCGCTGGATCTGCCGGTGCTCTACGCCTCCGGCCGCGAGGGCAAGGCGTCCACCCAGCGCCCCGAGAACGGCAGCGCGCCGGATGCGGAGAATCTCGACGAGCTGTTCGAGGTGCTGCTGAAGTACGTGCCCGCGCCCAAGGGCGACCCGTCGGCCCCGCTGCAGGCGCACGTCACCAACCTGGACGCATCGCCGTTCCTCGGCCGCATCGGCCTGGTCCGCATCCACAACGGCACCCTGCGCAAGGGCCAGAACGTCGCGTGGATGCACGGTGACGGCGTCAAGACCGTGAAGATCACCGAGCTGCTGCAGACCATCGGCGTCGAGCGCAAGCCGGGTGAGGAGGCCGTGGCCGGCGATATCGTCGCCATCGCCGGCATTCCGGAGATCATGATCGGCGACACTCTCGCCGATGTGGACAACCCGGTGGCGCTGCCGCGTATCACCGTCGACGAGCCGGCCATCTCGGTGACCATCGGCACCAACACCTCGCCGCTGGTCGGCCGGGTGCAGGGCCACAAGCTGACCGCCCGCATGGTGAAGTCGCGGCTGGATCAGGAGCTGGTCGGCAACGTCTCGCTGCGCGTGCTCGATATCGGCCGTCCGGATGCCTGGGAGGTGCAGGGCCGTGGTGAGCTGGCGCTGGCGATCCTGGTCGAGCAGATGCGCCGCGAGGGTTTCGAGCTGACCGTCGGCAAGCCGCAGGTGGTCACCAAGCAGGTCGACGGCAAGGTGCACGAGCCGTTCGAAGAGCTGACCATCGATTGCCCGGACGAGTACCTGGGCGCGGTCACGCAGCTGCTGGCCGCCCGCAAGGGCAAGATGGTCCAGATGAGCAACCACTCCGCCGGGTGGGTGCGCATGGAGTTCATCGTCCCCTCGCGCGGTCTGATCGGTTTCCGCACCGACTTCCTCACCGAGACGCGCGGCACCGGTATCGCCAACGCGGTCTTCGACGGCTACGCGCCGTGGGCCGGCGAGATTCGCGCCCGCCACACCGGCTCGCTGGTCTCCGACCGTGCCGGCACGGTGACCCCGTTCGCGATGATTCAGCTCGCCGACCGCGGCCAGTTCTTCGTGGAGCCGGGCGCCGACACCTACGAGGGCCACGTGGTGGGTATCAACCCCCGCGCCGAGGACCTCGACATCAACGTCACCCGCGAGAAGAAGCTGACCAATATGCGCTCGGCCACCGGCGACGTGCTCGAGACCCTGGCCAAGCCGCTGCAGCTGGACCTCGAGGGCGCCATGGAGTTCTGCGCCGCCGACGAATGCGTCGAGGTGACCCCCGAGATCGTGCGCGTGCGCAAGGTGATCCTGGGCGCCACCGAACGCGGCCGCGAGACGTCGCGCCGCAAGGCCCGCGACCGCGCCGCCCAGAACGCGTAGGCGTATCTCCGCGGAAATCCGAGAGGCGCACGTCCAGCGGACGTGCGCCTCTGTGTTTCCAGGTGAAAGTGCTTCCAGACGCCAGAACACCCGGAAGTTCATTTCCCGAACAACCCCGCGAACTGAAAGGCCCCACCCGGCGCAATAGAGTACAAGCCGTGATGTCGGGAGTTCGTATGCGTGCAGGGCAGCGCGTGGTACTGGTGCTGATGTTGGCGCTCGGAGTGCTCACCGCGTGCACCGCCAATCCGCCGCCGCCGATCGAGAGCACCGACAGCCCGAAGACGACTCCGGCTACGCCGACGAAGTCCACGGTGGTGGTGGCGGTCGACGACATCGGGATCGGATTCAATCCGCATCTGCGGTCGAACCAGTCGCCGGCGACGAATGCCGTTGCGTCGATGGTGTTTCCGAGCCCGTTTCGTCCGGTGCCGTCGCCGACCGTGCCCGGGGGGACGGATTGGGTGCCGGATGCGGCGTTGATGGTGTCGGCGGATGTGACGCCGTCGGATCCGGCGCAGCCGGATCAGTTCACGCTGACCTACAAGATTCAGAATCAGGCGTCGTGGTCGGACGGGGCGCCGATCGCGGCCGAGGATTTCCGCTATCTGTGGCAGCAGATGATCAGCCAGCCCGGGGTGGTGGATCCGGCGGGCTACCGGTTGATCAACGATGTGAAGTCCTCGGAGGGCGGCAAGACGGTGACGGTGACGATGAGTCAGCCGTATCCGGCTTGGCGGCAACTGTTTTCGGATCTGCTGCCCTCGCATCTGCTCAAGGACGCACCGGGTGGTTTCCAGCGGGCGCTGGCCGTGGAACGTGGGCTGATCGATCAGAATCCGATCTCCGGCGGGCAGTTCCGGGTGAAGCAGGCCGACGCGGGCCGCGAAGAGATCCTGCTCGAACGCAACGACCGCTACTGGGGTACTCCGGCGGTGCCGGATCAGATTCTGTTGCGGCGCGGCGGAACTCCGGCGCAGCTGGCCGAATCGCTGCGCGCGGGAGACGCCCAGATGGCGCTGGTGCACGGCGGTGTCGCGACGCAGGCGCAGCTGGCCGCGATTCCGCAGGTGCGGACGGCGATCATGCCGCAGGCGCGGGAGATGCAGATGGTGCTCAACGGGCGGTCCGGGGATCTCGCCGATCCGCGGGTGCGCCATGCGGTGCTGGGGCTGCTCGATCCGGCGTTGCTGGCCTCGGTGGGCGCCGAGACCGGCGCGTGGGTGGATCCGGTGCGGGCGCAGATCCTGGCGCCCTCGGATCCGGGATACGCGCCGACGGCCCCGCCGCGGCCGTCTCCCGACCAGGCGTTCGGGCTGCTGGCCGACGCCGGATTCGGCCGTGCGCCCGAGTCTCCCGCGTCGGGTAATCCGACGACTTCGCCGGCGCCGCAGCCGCGTCCGGTCGCCAAGAACGGCCGGACCCTGACGATTCGCATCGGCGCGGTGGACAAGGATCAGACCACGCTGGCCGTCGCGAACACCGCCGCCGATCAGCTGCGCAGCGCCGGAATCGATGCGTCGGTGCGCAGCCTGCCTGCCGACGAGCTCTACGGTAAGGATCTCGCGGACGGAACCGTCGACGCGGTGGTCGGCTGGGAGCGGGCCGGTGAGGATCCGGCGACGATCCTGTCCTCGCGGTACGGCTGCCCGCCGGTGGCCGCGCCCGGTCAGGAGGACACCTCGCAGATCGATGCCATCCGCAAGGCGCCGGGCAATGTGTCCGGGATCTGTGATCCCTCGCTGCAGCCGCAGATCGACGCGGCGCTGCGCGGGGTGGATGTGCCCAAGGCGATCGGTGATGCGGAGCCGAAGCTGTGGGATCTGGCGACCGTGCTGCCGATCGTGCAGGACACCGGTGTCGCCGCGGCGAGTTCGCGGATGGACGGGGTTTCGCTGAGCGGTTCGATCCAGGTCGGGATCTTCGGCGGCGCGAGTACCTGGCGACGGCTGTCGTGACCGGAACCGGCGGACTGGTTCTGGTACACGCCCACCCCGACGACGAGTCGATCGCCACCGGCGGCACCATCGCGCACTACCGCGCCCGTGGGGTTCCGGTGACCGTGGTGACCTGCACGCTCGGCGAGGAGGGCGAGGTCATCGGAGAGCGTTGGCAACAGCTCACCAGCGCCCACGCCGATCAGCTGGGCGGCTTCCGCATTCACGAGCTGACCGCGGCGCTGGCCGCCCTCGGTGTCGAAGCGCCGCATTTTCTCGGCGGGGCGGGGCGCTGGCGGGATTCCGGGATGACCGGTACGACCGCCGACCCCAAACCCCTGGTGCCGACGCATCCGCGTGCCTTCGTCGATTCCGGGCCGGCCGCGGTGGCGGAGTTGAGCGAGGTGCTGCTGCGGCTGCGCCCGCGCGTGGTGGTCGGCTACGACCCGCGCGGCGGCTACGGCCATCCCGACCATATGCGTGCCCACCGGGTCACCATGGACGCGGTGGCCGCGGCGGCCGAAAAGGGTTGGGACACACCGAAGGTGTACTGGACGGTGACCGACGCCGACGTGCTGCGCCGGCATACCGCGGCCTTGGCCCGCCGCACGGTCGATCGTCTGCCCGGGGCCCTGCCGAGCGGATGGCGGTTGCCGGCGGTGGGCGAGCTGGCATGTGTGTCGAGTGAGACCGTGACCACCACGATCGATGTCTCGGATGTGCTGGCGGCCAAGCGCGCCGCCTTGCGCGCGCACGCCACTCAGGTGACGGTCGCGCCCTCGGGCCGCGAATTCGCGCTGTCGAACAACATCGCCCAGCCGGTGTTGCCGGAGGAGCACTACGTGCTGGTGCGTGGTCGTCTCGGGCCGGTGGGCCCGGACGGACACGAGGACGATCTGTTCGCCGGGCTGGATCGACCGTGGGAGCCGGCACCGGGGCTGGCCTGATCGTGGGTGCTTCGGCTTAGACTGCTGGGCATGTACAACTGGAGCCTGCAGGACGCCATCGTCGCGTTCGTCGAGAGCCAGAAGCCGAACTGGCAGGCGCAGCACGATCTGTACCTGTCGGTGCTCTACGGATTCGTCGATATGCAGAGTCATCTGTTGACCCTGCTCGGCTTCCCGCCGGTACCGTGACGGCGGCGACGACCAGCCGGACCGCGTATGTGCCCGGCGGGTCGAAGTATGCCTGGCCGATGCTCGGCGGCGTGCTGGCGGCGGTGCTGGTGTTCGACGGGCTGCTCTCGGTCGTGCTCGAGGTGCTCTATCTGCCGCTCCACATCGGCGCCACGCCGTTCCCGATCGCGGCCCTGGTCGCCGCGGTGGTGAACGTGCTGCTGGTGCGGGGAATGGGTGTGGTCGTGTCGCGCCCGGCCGCGATGGGGCTGCCCGTGATCGCGTGGCTGTTCGGATTCCTGATCTGCTCGACCACCGGGCCCGGCGGCGATGTGCTGCTGACCGATTCGTGGACCTCTCCGCTGCTGCTGGCGTGCGGCATCGTGCCGGTGGGCTTCTATCTGTTCCGCCGCGCGTTCCTGCGTCCGAAGGCCACGCCCGCCACGCTCTGAACCAGTGCCGGTCGCGGGAAAGGCATTGCCGGAAAGAGATATCGGCGAACCGCTGTAGCGGGCCGGAGGGTCGGTTAGTCTCTCAGGCGTTATCTGTGGTTCTGCCGCCCGGCGGGCGGTGTGGTTAGGAAGTGGGGGCCGGTTGCTCAGCTGGCCGGTTGGCTCGGGTGCGCCGAGATCCGAATGCGCGCGGACATCGCCCGACAACAGGAAGATCACCCGTGGTTGAGTGGTCGAAGCTTCCTGGATTGCCTGTGAACACAAAGGATTCGCGCTGGCTCGGCCTGATGAGCCGGGGTGTGCGCGGGCGGGTCAGTGTGCGCGTGCGCCTGCTCGCGATCGTGCTGATCTCCAGCGTCACGTTGCTCGCCATCGGCGTGGGCGCGGCGTCGTATCTGGTGCGGTCGGGTCGCGATGCCCGGCAGTGGGCCGAACTCGCCAGCAGCACCGCGGCTCCCGCGGTTGCCATCATGGAGACCTTCGGTGAGGAACGCCGGCTCTCGATGCTGCAACTGGCGGGTGATCCCGGCGCCACAGCACAATTGACGGCGGCGCGGCAGCGCTCGGATGCGGCGCTGGCCGCCCTCACCGCCAAGGGCGACGAGGCGCAGAAGATGAATCCGGACAACTCCGGAGCCGATATCGCCGCCTACGGCCAGCTGCTCGCACAGTTGCCGCTGGTGCGCCGCGGCATCGATTCCGGCCAGGCGCCGGCCGATCAGGTCTTCGGACTGTTCAGCCGTTTCACCGCGGCGATCATCGATGCCTCGATGCTGGCGGCCCGGGTCGCACCGGATGCCGGCATCGCCGTGCAACTCGGCTATGCCGTCCAGGTGATGCGGGCCGCGGAGGCGCTGTCCGAAGCCACGACGCTGGGTGAATTGTTCCTGGTGACAAACACGTCGACGCCCGCGCAGTGGACCCAGTACACCAACTATCTGGGTGAATTCCGCGGCCAGATAGCCTATTCGCTCTCGGTGCTGAAGGGCCAACGCGCGGATCAGCTCGACGCGATCGTGAACAGTCCGGCGTGGGCCCAGATCAACGAGATGGCCGATGCGATCGCCGCGCGCGGTCCGACACCGGCCACCGACGATGCCGACTCGAGTACGAGGGCCGGCGACACCACTCGTTCGCGCACGACCCGGCAGACCGCGAAACCGCTGCCGATGACCCTGCAGGCCTGGCAGGACGGTTCCGCGCAGATCGCGTCCGGACTGCTGACACTGTGGCAGGACAAGAGCCGGGACGCGCATGCCGAGGCGCGGGATCAGGGTGACCGCACCGCCATCGGATCGCTGGCCGGCGGCGGTGCGGTGTTGCTGGTGTCGGTTCTGGCCTTCCTCGCCTCGCTGGTGCTGGCGAACCGGTTCATCGGCCGGATGCGCCGATTGCGCCGCGACACACTGGAATTGGCCAATGAACGGCTGCCCGACATCATGCGCCGGGTGTCGGCGGGCGAGACGGTGGATGCCCCGTTGGAGGTGTCGCGGCTGGACTTCGGTTCCGACGAACTCGGCCAGGTCGCGCAGGCGTTCAACCGGGCACAGGTGGCGGCGGTATCGGCGGCGGTCGCGGAGTCGAATACCCGCGCCGGTATCAACACGATCTTCCTGGATATCGCCCATCGCAGCCAGGCGCTGGTGCATCGTCAGCTGGCGCTGCTGGACCAGGCCGAGCGGCGCGAGGAGAATGCCGACCAGCTCGAATTGCTGTTCCAGCTCGACCATTTGGCGACTCGCGCCCGCCGCAACGCCGAGAATCTGATCATCCTCGGCGGTAAGCAGCCCGGCCGGCGCTGGCGCAATCCGGTGCCGCTGATCGAGGTGATTCGCGGCGCGGTCGCGGAAAGCCTGGACTACACCAGAATTCGCATCGGCCGCATTCCGCGCACCCGGGTGATGGGCACCGCGGTCGCCGACCTGATCCACCTGCTGGCCGAGCTGATGGACAACGCCACCTCGTATTCGCCGCCGCAGGCGCGGGTGGAGGTGCATGCCGCGGTGGTGGGTCGCGGGGTAGCGGTGGAGATCGTCGACCAGGGCCTGGGCATGACCGCCGACGAGCTCGACCGGCGCAACGAGATGCTGTCGCATCCGCCGGAGTTCAGTGTGGCCGCACTCTCCAGCGACACCCGGCTCGGACTGTTCGTGGTCGCGAAACTGGCCAACCGCCACGGTATTTCGGTGAAGCTGCGCGAATCGGTGTACGGCGGCGTGCGCGCGGTGGTGCTGATCGGCACGCCGGTGCTGGAAGCCGGCGACGTGAACGGTACGGAGTTCGAGGATCCGGGACCCGCCACCGGTGAGTTCGCCGTGCTCGGACCGGCGACCAACGCTTCCGCCGCCCGTGCCGAAGTGGTTGTCGCCGAGGATGTTCCGGTGACCGAAGTGTCCACGCCACCGGCGACCGATCCGGACCCGGGCACACGACGCTCGGCCTGGTTCACCTCGGCCTCCGAGCACATCGATTCCGCGCCCGCGACCGGGGTGTTCGGTGCGCCCGTGACCACTCCGGGCGTGGTTCGCGCCGGTGAGGGCCGCCCGCCGCTGCCGCGCCGGGTGCGTTCGGCCGATCGCGCCGATACGCCCGAGGCCGGCTCGAATACCGTTCGGCAACGCACCGCCGATCAAGCTCGCAACCTGATCAGCGCCGTCGAGCAGGGCACTCGGCAGGGCCGCCGACCCGCTGCCGAAACCGGCTCCACGGCATCACAATTCGACACAGACGAGGGTGAAGATGGCTAATCCCAACCGAAGTGACGTCGGCTGGCTGCTCGATGATCTGGTGAAGGGTCTCACCGGTGTGCGCTACGCGGTCTTGCTGTCCACCGACGGACTGCTGCTGGGTAACTCCTCGGAGCTCGAGAACTCCGATGCCGAGCGGTTCTGTGCGATGGCGTCCGCGCTGCACAGCCTGGCCCGCAGCGCCGGACACCATTTCGACGCCGGCGGTGTCTGCCAGACCATGGTGGAACTCGACCGGGCGGTGCTGTTCATCACCGCCGCGGGCGACAACGCCTGCCTGGGCCTGCTGGCCGCGGACAACGCCGATCTGGGCATGGTCGCGTATGCGATGAACCAGACCGTGCAGCGGGTCGGTTCACATCTCGCCGTCGACCGACGATGAGTCACCGTGAACGACGGTGACGCCTGGTTCGACGACGAGGCCGGACCGCTGGTCCGGTTGTACGCGGTCACGCAGGGGCGTGGCCGCAGCAATCGGCCGGAGCTGGATATGCTGACCCTGGTGGTCGATATCGGCCGGGGCGCGGCGCTGCGCCGCCACGAACCCGAGTACGCCGCCATCGTGGAGTTGTGCCGCACACCGCAGTCGGTCGCGGAAGTCGCTGCGCGGCTGGAACTTCCGCTGACGATGACGAAGGTGCTCATCGGCGACCTCATCGACGACGGCCGCCTCGAATACCGCCAGCCTCGTCAGGACGAGGCATCCGACGTCGGCCTGCTGCAGGCGCTGCTGGACGGTATTCGCGGGCTCTGACACGGCGGAGTGCCTCCGGCACGGCTCAGCGCAACCGTGCCGCAAGGCGTTTCGCGTTCATATGGGCGATCGCCTCGATCGAGACCATCGGATTCACCCCGGACGCGGTGGGGAAGCAGGACGCGTCGGCGACGACGACGTTCGGCACGTCCCAGGTGGCGCCGTCGGGGTCGACCGCCGACATGTCCGGGGAGCCGCCCATCCGCGCCGAACCCATGATGTGCAGCGCGCCCATCGCGCACTGCCCGGGTTCGTAGCCGGCGGCGGCGCACGCGGCGGCGAATTCGGCGTGCGACCCGGTGCGTCCGGGCTCGTAGGCGGGGCCGGCCTGCTGGCCGGAATAGATGCGACGCGCCCCGGCGGCCTCGAGAATCTGTGCGGCGCCGAGGATTCCGGTGTGCAGATGGCCGCGATCGTGGTCGGAGAGCCGATAGGAGACCACCGCTTCGCCGTTCTTGTCGACGCCGACACTGCCGTGGTCGCGGTCGCGAGTGATCACTCCGAGGGCCACCGACTTGTTCAGCTCCAGCAGATTCGTCCGGTAGGCCGCCGCGCCGCGCCAGTTCATGAAACCGACGCCCATGCCGGGATGGATGGGACCGGTCTCGTAGATGACGCCGTAGCCGTTGCCGTCCAGATCGCGGTGCTGGCGGCTGATCCGGGCCTGCATACCGCCCTCCCACGGCCGGATCGGCTCGTCGAAGACGCCGAAGACCGCCGCGGCGGGATGCAGTCGCAGATAGTTGCCGATGTTCTTGTTGCCCAGACCCGATCGCTTCAGCAGCGCCGGGGTCTGCACCGCACCGGCGGCCACGACCACGGCGCGGGCCCGCACCTCGATCGGGGTGCCGTTCGAACTCACGGCCGAGACTCCCTCGGCGCGACCGTTGTTCACGAGGATGCGCCGCACATTCGCGTCGACCACGAACCGGGCGCCGTGCTCGGCGGCATCGGCGAGCCAGGTCTTGGTGACCGACTGCTTGGCGCCGACGCGGCAGCCGTAGGGGCAGCGACCGCATTCGACCCCGGCGTCGCACGCGTCGCCGACATTGCGGGGCAGGGTGTCGATATGCCAGCCCAGAGCGGTGGCGCCGCGTTCCAGCACGCTGTCGCGCGCCGAGAGCGGGGAGTGGCGGTCGTTGACGCCGAGACGGCCGGTCACCGCGTCGAGGGCGGCGGTGAATTCGTCCTGCGCGAACTGCGGCACACCGAGTCCGGCCCATTCGGCGCGCACCTCGTCGGGCGTGCGCAGCGAGGTGCTCCAGTTGACCACCGTGCCGCCGCCCAGGCAGGTTCCCGCGACCAGGGTGATCTGGCCTTCGCTGGTGGCGGGCGGGCCGGGGGCGTACAGATTGAGCAGGGCGTCGAGTTCGCCGGTGCCGAAATCCTGGTCGTCGTAATAGTTTCCGCGTTCCAGCACGATGACGTCGAGACCCGCCTCGGCCAGTACGGCGGCGGCGGTGCCACCGCCGGCCCCCGAACCGACGATGACGACATCGCAGGTCAGTGTGGTCGCTGCGGTCGGACGCAGCACGGACAGGGCGGGCGCCGGCGCCGAGGCGAGCGTGCTGGGCGGGCCCGGATAGTCGATGGCCTTCCACAGCGGGTGGCTACCCGTGGGGCCCGGCGTGACGTTGTAGGACAGCAGAGCGGCCTGCTTGAGCGCCTGAAACAGCGTGCGCTTCAGCGTGATTCGGGAATCGCCGAGGCGGAGCAGGGTGCGCTCGCGCTCGTCGGCGGTCAGCGCCGAGAAGCGCCGGCCCCGGTTGCCGAGCAGTACCCCCGCCAATCGGGAATCCCACAGATCGAGCAGGGTGGCGAGCTGTTTCACCTCTGAGGGGCGCGGGTTGCGGCTCAGGATGTCGAAAACCGTAGCCACGGAACCTAATTCGGTCGCCGACGGCAAACTCAGCCCGTCGCCCGGTGTGAACGTATCGCAGATCAGGCCCAGGGCTGCGCGCTGCTTCGCTGTCGGATCCATAAAAGCTCACCTTTCACAACACTGGGGTGAGTTGTATCACGATGCGTGAATCCGTGCTTACTTATCTGCCACATACATGCAGATATGGCCCATTTTCGGGGGGCGGCGCCGAGTTTTCGCGGGAGAACTGCCGGTTACATGCAGTTCGGTGATCGGCGCCGCGGCGCAGCGTCGGCGTCAGGTTGCGCGCAGTTTCGCGACGGCGTCGTCCGATGTGGAGTCCGGTGTCGGAACGGGCGTCGTCTCATGTTCCGCACGCACGCCCAGCTGCCCGGGCGTCACCTGGTCGATCAGCGCCCACGCCCGTTCGATGGGCAGATCCACGATGCTGTACTTCTTCTTCCCGGCCGCGCTGGCCGCGATCACGGTCGCCAGTCCCACCCGCCGCTGGAAAAAGGTCTGCCGCAGGGTCCACCCGATCACACCCGGCGCCTCCAGGCAGTCACGGTCGCGATCCAGCGATCCGCGCCGGGTGATCAGCCAGACCGGACGCGCGCCGTCCGACGGGATCACCGCATGCCCCAGTCCGCGATATCGATCGTGCGCCAGCGCCGCAGCAAAGAGGGCGACGACCGCGAGGAGAATCCAGGCCCACAGCGGAACATGAAGTCCGGCAAGGGATATCGCGACCAGGAGGGCGAGCATCACCCACACGGGCATGAAAGCGCGAGTGTAGCGCCGGCGCCGTGCGCGCGGGCCGTGCTGTTCGAGCGTCACCAACGCGGGGGCGGCCGCGGTCGCGATCGCAGCGCCGCCCGCTGGGGTGGCGTCGGTGCGGCGGGATCCGCTGGTGAGGAGCTGGGCGAGGGTGCGGTCGACGGCGGCGCGCGGCGCCTGGGGGAGGAGCTTCTGGCGCGGGCTGGTGCCGGTCATGATGGCCTCGAGTTCGGCGCCGCCGGCCAGCCGGAGCAGCAGCGGTTCCTTGACCGTCGCACCGCGCAGTCGGGACAGGTCGAGCGTGGTCTGACGGGTGGTGAACAGGCCGCCGCGGATATGCAGCGCCGCACCGTCGTCGAGTACCCGCAGCCCGAAATACGTGGTGAGATAGCGGACGCAGGCGGCGATCGCGGCGATCACCAGCAGCACCGTGACCGCACCCGTCACGGCGAGGGCGATGAAAACCGCACTGTGCTCGGTCAAGTCCTGCACGGCTTGCGAGCGCACCAGCACATCGGCGACTCCGACCTTCGCGGCCAGGCCGATCACCGGCCCGACGATGGCCAGGCCGGTCAGCGACAGCGGTGCGTACCGAACCCAGCGCGGCTGCCAATGCCCGATCTCGATCGCCTCGTCCGCGAGATCGTCGGTATTGCCGTTCAGGGCTCGCTGGAGTGCGGCCCGGCCGGCGGTGATCCCGTTGTGAACCGAAGTGCCTTGATGTGCGGGCGTATTCGAATGGTCACGGATCCTAGGTTCGGTCGCCGATCCGCTGCCGGCCGTGTGACCGAAAGCCCCGGGATTCGCACTCGGCGCGCCGGTTGCCGCACCGGTGCCCGGCTCGGTGTTCTCGGCCGGCCGCAACAGCAAGGCCCGCAGTTCGGGAACCTGCCGCGCGTCCACACCGTCGAGGTGAAACCGCTTCTCCCGATCGGCGTGCTGCCCGGTGCCGATGACGAGCACCACCAACCCGAGCAGCCGATGCATCAGGTCCGCGTGCACGTCCACCGACCGAATCCGGGACCGCGGCACGGTCAGGGTCCGTCGCTGCAGCAAGCCCCGGCGCAGTTGCACGGAGTCGGCGCCGATCCGGTAACTGGTGGTGAACCACCGCGTCAACGCGAACGCCACGATCACCACCGCGACCGCCACCGGACTCCACGCCGGCCCGCCGCTCTGGGTCCCCACGATCACCGCGCCCAGCAGTACGGGAATGTATTTGAACAATTCCCGCACCGGATGCACGAGCAGCATCCGCATATCCAGCCGGCGCCAGTCGGCGGTTGCCCCCACCCGCGGATCACTCACGTCGCATCCTCCCGATGAATCGACGCGATATCGGTCAGCCGGTTCACCGTGCGCTCGGCGACCTCCAGATCCAGCGCCGCGATCCGCACCGCGCCCGCCGAGGAGGCCGTGGTCACCGTCACCGTCGCCAACCCGAACATCCGCTCCAACGGTCCTCGATGCGTATCCACCGTCTGCACCCGCGTAATCGGCGCAACCCGGCTCTCCTGGTTGAACCACCCCGTCCGCGTGTAGACCGCGGTGTCGGTCACCTCCCACCGATGCACCGCATATCGCCACACCGGCACGACCCCGACGCCGAACCCCGCAGCGACCACCGTCGCCGCCACCAGAGCGAGCGCCCACCCCCGATGCGAGCCGTCCAGCACCACCCACACCAGCTCACCCACCAGCGCGAACGCCCAGAAGATCGCCGGCCCGGCCGCCCACAACAGCGGTGCCCGCCGACTGGCCCGCCACGCCGGAGCGGCCGATATCGTGCGCACGGGCGAGACTTCCGGCGACCGGGTCATGCAGCCATCGTGACATGTTTCAGATGATCCATCGGTCGGCGAGCCGATCGACCCAAACGGGACATTCCTCGGCGGTGTCCGGTGGGGCGTCGACGAGGATCAGTTCCGTGATGCCGAGATCGCCGGGCGGTCGCCCGGACGATCTCCGGCCGGGAGCCGGAGCCGATTCCCAATCCGTGTAACCCGAATCGCATGGCATCGCCGCCTCGTATGTATCCGGTGTGACCGGCAGCCTAACGCGACCGCCACCTGTCGACGCTCTCACCAGCACACTCGTCCGCGGCGTCGTTCCGGGCGCAAACTGGTCGCCCGAAGCAGGAATAACCGGTGAAGGCCCTCGGGTTGTCTCACGTCACAGGGCACCGAAGGGAGAACACTCGGATGGTTGGCGCATGATCGACGGCGTGAACGAACAACCGCACACTGGGCTACCGACTCCTGGTGTACCGCCCGTTCCGCCGAGTTCTTCGGCCATGCGCAGAGCCTTGCGGCGTGCGCGCGACGGGGCGACGCTCAATCTCGACGAGGCCGTGGTGCTGCTGCACGCGCGCGGTGCGGATCTCGAAGATCTGGCCGCGTCCGCGGCGCGGGTGCGGGATGCGGGGTTGCGGGAGACGTATTCCGGGGACACCCTGCCCATCACCTATTCCCGCAAGGTGTTCATTCCGCTCACCCGCCTGTGTCGCGACAAATGTCATTACTGCACATTCGTGACGGTGCCCGGCAAGCTGCGCGCCGAGGGCCACGGCATGTATCTGGAACCCGACGAGGTCCTCGATATCGCCCGTAAGGGCGCCGAATTGGGTTGTAAGGAAGCGCTTTTCACGCTGGGTGATCGCCCGGAGGACCGCTGGCCGGAGGCGCGGCAGTGGCTGGACGAGCGCGGCTACGATTCCACGCTCGACTACGTGCGCGCCATGTCGATCCGGGTGCTCGAGGAAACCGGCCTGCTGCCGCATCTGAATCCCGGGGTGATGAGCTGGGCGGAGATGTCGCGGCTCAAGCCGGTCGCCCCGTCGATGGGCATGATGCTGGAGACCACCTCCGAGCGCCTGTTCACCGAGCGCGGTCAGGCGCATTACGGCAGCCCGGACAAGGATCCGCAGGTCCGGCTGCGCGCCCTCACCGATGCCGGACGGCTGAGCATCCCGTTCACCACCGGCATCCTCGTCGGCATCGGTGAGACCTACGCCGAGCGCGTCGACTCGATTCTGGCGATCCGCAAGTCGCACAAGGCTTTCGGGCATGTGCAGGAGGTGATCGTGCAGAACTTCCTGGCCAAGTCCGATACCGCCATGCGCGACACCCCCGATGCGGATCTCGCGGAGTTCCGCGCCACCATCGCGGTGACCCGGTTGTTGCTGGGCCCCAAGATGCGGATTCAGGCCCCGCCGAATCTGGTGTCGCTCGACGAGTGCCGGGCCCTGATCGATGCCGGTATCGACGATTGGGGCGGGGTCTCGCCGCTGACGCCGGATCACGTGAATCCGGAGCGGCCGTGGCCGAATCTCGAGGTGCTCGCCGAGGTGACCGCGCAGGCCGGCTATGTGCTGACCGAGCGGCTCACGGCCCATCCGAAATATGTACTCGCCGGCAATCCCTGGATCGACCCGCGCGTGCTGGGACATGTTGTGGCACTGGCCGATCCGTACACCGGTCTGGCCCGCGACGTGAATCCGTCCGGGCGCCCGTGGCAGGAACCCGACCAGTCCTGGGAGTCGCTGGGCCGGGTGGATCTCAACACCGCCATCGACACCGAGGGCCGCAATACCGAGTCGCGCAGCGATTCCGGGCTCGACAGCGACGGCCTCGGCGCCTTCGGCGACTGGGAAACCGTTCGGGAACAAGTACTTTCGCTCAGCGCGCCGGTGAAGCTCGACACCGACGTGTTGAGCGCCCTGCGCGCCGCGGAGAAGGATCCGGCCGGGCTCACCGACGACCAGTACCTGGCGCTGGCCACCGCCGACGGCCCGGAACTCGACGCCATCGCCGCACTGGCCGATCAGCTGCGCCGCGACACCGTCGGCGACGACGTGACCTACGTGGTGAACCGCAATATCAACTTCACCAACATCTGCTACACCGGCTGCCGGTTCTGCGCGTTCGCGCAGCGCAAGGGCGATGCCGACGCCTTCACCCTCTCCGCCGACGAGGTCGCCGAACGCGCCTGGGAAGCGTATGTGGAAGGCGCGACCGAAGTGTGTATGCAGGGTGGCATCGACCCCGACCTGCCGGTCACCGGGTACGCCGATCTGGTGCGGGCGGTCAAGAAGCGGGTGCCGTCGATGCATGTGCACGCGTTCAGTCCGATGGAGATCGTCAACGGCGCCTCGCGCGGCGGCCAGAGCGTGCACGATTGGCTCTCGGCGCTGAAAGAGGCCGGGCTGGACACGATTCCGGGCACCGCGGCGGAGATTCTCGACGACGAGGTGCGCTGGGTGCTCACCAAGGGCAAGCTGCCCACCTCGGCGTGGATCGACGTCATCACCACTGCCCACAAACTCGGCATTCCGTCGAGTTCGACGATGATGTACGGCCACGTCGACAATCCGAAGCACTGGGTCGGCCACCTGCGGGTGCTGCGCGGCATCCAGGACGAGACCGGTGGGTTCACAGAATTCGTGCTGCTGCCGTTCGTACACCAGAGCGCGCCGCTGTATCTGGCGGGCGCGTCGCGGCCGGGGCCGACGATCCGGGACAACCGCGCCGCGCACGCGCTGGCCCGCATCATGCTGCACGGGCGCATCGCCAATATCCAGACCAGTTGGGTGAAGCTGGGCATCACCGGCACCCAGGTGATGCTCAACGGCGGCGCCAACGATCTGGGCGGTACGTTGATGGAGGAGACCATTTCCCGGATGGCCGGATCGGAGCACGGCTCGGCGAAGTCGGTGGCCGAACTGGTCGAGATCGGCGCCGGGATCGGTCGCCCGGTGCGGGAGCGCACCACCACCTACGGGATACCGAGACACCAGGTGTCGGCCCTGCCGCTGACGGTCGGCTGAGCCGGCGGCGCTGCCTCCGGACCCGCGCCGCGGAACTTCGGAGGTGGCCGTCGCGCACACCGGCGGCTCCGGCGATTCGGACACCCGCCGGACCGGGTCGGCGAACAGCGCCGGAGACGGTGTGTCGCATCCCGTCGGGATGGACAAGTTAGGCAAGGCTGACCAGTTGTAATGTGAGTCCCCGGGATACTGTTGCGCGGGCGGAAGTGTCCCGCAGGCAAGGACAGACTAGGAGAACGGCAGTGCCGTACATCATCGCTGAACCGTGCGTTGACGTGAAGGACAAGGCGTGCATCGAGGAATGCCCCGTGGACTGCATCTACGAGGGCAATCGCATGCTGTACATCCAACCCGACGAGTGCGTGGACTGTGGTGCATGTGAGCCGGTGTGCCCGGTGGAAGCGATCTTCTACGAGGACGACACCCCGGACCAGTGGAGCGGGTACATCAACGCGAACGTCGACTTCTTCGATGACCTCGGCTCGCCCGGCGGCGCGACCAAGGTCGGCAAGACCGACTACGACGTGCCGTTCATCGCCGCGCTGCCGCCGATGGCGAACGAGTAGGTAGCGCCTCGGTGATCCGCGATCGTGTGCGGGTCAGCAGTCTGCTGCCCGATTTTCCCTGGGACACCATCGCCGGGGCCAAGGCTCGCGCCGCGGCGCATCCCGACGGCATCGTCGACCTGTCGGTGGGCACACCGGTCGACCCGGTCGACCCGCTGATCCGCGCCGCGCTCGACGCGGCCGCCGCCGTCCCCGGTTATCCCGCCACCTACGGCACTCCCGAACTGCGGGAGGCCGCGGTGGCGGCGGTCGCGCGCCGCTTCGGCATGTCCGGCATCGACTCCGATGCGGTGCTGCCGGTGATCGGCACCAAGGAACTGATCGCCGGATTGCCGCGACTGCTGGGCCTCGGCCCCGCGGATCTGGTGGTGATTCCCGAGGTTGCGTATCCGACCTACGAGGTGGGTGCGCTGTTGTCGGGTTCGCGAATCCTGCGGGCGGACGGCATGACTCGGCTCGGCCCCGAATCGCCGGCGCTGATCTACCTGAACTCACCGTCCAATCCCACCGGCCGGGTGCTCGGCATCGACCATTTGCGCAAGGTGGTGTCCTTCGCCCGCGAACGCGGCGCGATCGTCGCCTCCGACGAGTGCTACCTGGGCCTGACCTGGGATGCCGAAGCGGTATCCATCCTCGACCCGCGCGTCAGCGACGGCGACCACACCGGTCTGCTGGCCATCCACTCGCTGTCGAAGACGTCGAATCTGGCCAGCTACCGGGCCGGTTTCGTGACCGGCGACGTCGAGTTGATCCGGGAGCTGCTGGAGGTGCGCAAACATTCCGGCATGATGGTCCCGTACCCGATCCAGGCCGCGATGACCGCCGCACTGGCCGACGACCGGCACGAGGCGCAGCAGCGCGAACGCTACCGCGCCCGCCGCGAGGTGCTGCGAAAGGCGTTGGAGGAGGCGGGTTTCCGCATCGACCACTCCGAGGCCGGCCTGTATCTGTGGTCCACGCGCGGCGAGAACTGCCGCACCACGCTGGACTGGCTCGCCGAGCGCGGCATCCTCGCCGCACCCGGTGACTTCTACGGCCCCACCGGCACCGAGCACGTACGCATCGCCCTGACCGCGACCGACGAGCGCATCGCGGCCGCGGCGGTCCGGCTGTCCGCCTGAGACGGCGGCCGGGCCGCGCCTCGGTTTCCTCAGCAATCAACCGGCGACGCGACGCGCGTCGTACTCGTCGGTTTACCGCAGCATCGCCCCGATGCGGGACTAGCCTGGCGTTATGGACGCTGTCACGGTTGTCCCGACTCCGGCGAACGAGCCGGTTCACTCGTATGCGCCGGGGAGCCGGGAACGAGAACTACTGATCGGCAAACTTGCCGAAATCTCCGGGCGAATGGTCGATGTGCCGCTCGTGATCGGTGGTAAGCATCGGCCGGGGACCGGGCCCCGATCCGAGATCGTGATGCCGCATCGGCACGAGCACGCGCTGGGCACCTACGCCGATGTGACTCAGGAGGAAGGCCGGGCCGCGATCGAGGCGGCGACGGCCGCCGCGCCGCAGTGGCGCGCGCTGCCGTTCACCGAGCGCGCCGCGGTGCTGCTGCGGGCCGCCGACCTGCTGGCCGGGCCGTGGCGGGAGACGGTGGCCGCCGCGACCATGCTGGGGCAGTCGAAATCGGCGTATCAGGCCGAAATCGACGCACCCTGCGAGCTGGTGGACTTCTGGCGGTTCAACGTCGCCTTCGCGAGCCACATTCTGGCGCAGCAGCCGGAATCGTCTGCGGGCGTGTGGAATCGGATGGATTATCGCCCGCTCGAGGGATTCGTCTACGCGATCACCCCGTTCAACTTCAGCGCGATCGCGGGGAATCTGCCGACCGCGCCCGCGCTGATGGGCAATACCGTGGTGTGGAAGCCCTCGCCCACCCAGACGCTGGCGGCGTACTACACGATGCGGGTGCTCGAGGAGGCCGGGCTGCCGCCGGGGGTGATCAATCTTGTCACCGGTGACGGCATCGAACTGTCCGAAGCCGCACTGACCGATCCGCGGCTGGCCGGAATCCACTTCACCGGCTCCACCCGCACATTCCAGCACCTGTGGCAGCGCGTGAGCGCGAATATCGGTCACTACCACGGATATCCGCGGCTGGTGGGGGAGACCGGCGGGAAGGATTTCGTCCTGGCGCACCGCTCGGCCGATCCGGATGCCTTGCGCACCGCGCTGATTCGCGGCGCCTACGAATATCAGGGACAGAAATGTTCGGCCGCCTCCCGCGCCTACATTCCGCGCTCGCTGTGGCGCGAGATGGGCGACGATTTCCTCACCGAGGTCGACGAACTGAGCTACGGCGACGTGGCCGATCTGGCCAATTTCGGTGGGGCCGTGATCGATCGGCGCGCCTACGACAAGAACGTCGCCGCGATCGAGCGGGCCCGCGCGGCCGGTTTGGGCATACCGGCGGGCGGCACCTACGACGACAGCGAGGGCTTCTTCGTCGAGCCCACCGTGCTCCTGGCCGATACCCCGCGCGACGAGGCGTTCACCACCGAATACTTCGGGCCGATCCTGGCGGTGTACGTGTACGACGACGATCACCCCGAAGCCTTCGATTCGATACTGGCGGAAGTGGATTCGGCGGCGCCCTATGCGCTCACCGGCGCCGTCTTCGCCCGCGATCGGACCGCGATCGACCGGGCCGCCACCACACTGCGCTTCACCGCGGGCAATTTCTACATCAACGACAAGCCGACCGGCGCGGTGGTCGGCCAGCAGCCCTTCGGCGGTGCGCGCGCGTCCGGCACCGACGACAAGGCCGGGTCGTATCTGAACCTGCTGCGCTGGGTCGCGCCCCGGACGCTGAAGGAAACCTTCTTGCCGCCGACCGATTACCGCTATCCGCATATGGAGTCGGAATGAACGGCTTATCGGTGGCCCCACCCGGCAGGCGACGATGAACCCGCTGCGCCCCGCGATCCTCGCCGCCGCCGGATCGGTGCGGATGAAGCGGGCGATCACCGGGTTTCCGGTCACCGCCGAGGTCGTGCACAGGTTCGTGGCCGGTGAGACCCGCGCCGACCTGGCCCCGGTCGTCGGCGAGCTGCTGGGCAGCGGCCGGATGGTGAGCGTCGACTTTCTCGGTGAGTACACGACCGAGCGCTCGATGGCCGACGACGCCGTCGCCGAATACCTCGCGTTGATCGATGATCTGGCCCGATGGAACCGATGGCCACCGGCGCAACCCGTTGCGCCGGTGGAGGTTTCGGTGAAGCTCTCCGCGCTGGGCCAGTCGCTGGGGCTGGCGGGCCCGGAGATCGCCACCGCGAATCTGCGGACCCTGTGCGAGCGGGCGCAGCAGGCGGGGGTGTGGATCACCGTGGACGCGGAGGACCACACCACCACCGAAACCACCGAGTCGACCGTGCACATGATGCGTGCCGACTACCCCTGGCTGGCGGTCGCCACCCAGACCTATCTGCGCCGCGCGGAGGATCGCTGTCGCATCGCCGCGGCCGAGGGCGCGCGAATCCGGTTGTGCAAGGGCGCGTATCGCGAGCCGGAGTTCGTCGCCTACCAGCGCGCCGCCGATGTGGACGAGTCGTATCTGCGGTGCCTGGAACTGCTCATGGCCGGTCCGGGGTATCCGATGGTCGCCACCCACGATCCGGTCATGATCACCGCCGCCCATGACATGGCCGACCGGAACGGGCGCGCCCCGGGCGATTTCGAATTCCAGATGCTCTACGGCATCCGCTCGCTCGAACAGCGGCGCCTCGCCGAGGTCGGGCACGCGGTGCGGGTCTACATCCCCTACGGCAACCAGTGGTACGGCTACCTGATGCGAAGGTTGGCCGAACGCCCGGCCAACCTCGGCTTCTTCCTCCGTGCCCTCGCCGAGCGCTGAATCAGACCAGCGGTCGCCCGAAGCGCCGGCGCAACCGCATGTCCGCGAGGTAGAAGTTGAACGGGAAGACCCGGATCACCGTGGGCATCCGCGTCCACACCGCCGAGATCGTGCGCAGGACGAATCGGAACCGGCGTTCGTCGCGCGCGGTCCAGCGCATCCCCATCTCGTCGCGCAGATGCTGCGGCAGCAGGGCGGTGACGGTGAAGCGATGGAACCGCCCGGCCAGCAGCTGAATCAGGCGCGGCTGCATCTTCAGGTCGATCAGATCGTTGAAGTAGCGGCGCACCGGCTCGTCGATGGTCTTCGTCGCGAGGTTCTCCTCCCAGAACGCGTAGAACGCGTCCCGGTCGGCCGGCCACATCTCCGGACGCATCTGCAGCCCGGTGCCGAGCCGGACGCTGTAGCGGTAGAAACGCTCGGCGAGTTCGGGATCCATCGGTCCGCGCATGCGCCGGTACAGATCGTCGACGCCCCAGTACAGGCAGGCCGCCACCCACAACTGCAACTTCGGATCGAAGGCGTTGTACTTGACCGGGCTGTTCGGTCCCGAATGCACCGGGCGGTGCGAGGCGTTGACCGCCTCCCGATAGCTCTGCACGTCCTCGTCGTTGCCCAGCCAGGCCACGGCCAGATAGGTCAGCGTGGTGCGCAGCCGCTTGAGCGGGTGCAACGTCACCTTGCCGCTGTCGACCGTGCTCTCCAGCACGCCGTAGCCGACCGGCGGATGGCTGAGCTGCATGATCACGTTCGCGGCACCGCCCAGGAAGGCGGCCACGCCGTCGATGTGTTCGCGCACCGTCTCCGGGGTCAGCTCGTCGCCCGGAATCTCGGGCAGCGGCTCGGTCGCGCGCAGGGGGGCGGTCATCGTCGACTCGTCTCCTGTTCCTCCCCGCCGGATCGGCGAGAGAATATGAGAAGCTTTCGTATAAACCTTCTCATCGGTGTGGCATCGTGTCAATCGAGGCCGCTGACCATATGGGATGATGAGAGCGTCACCGTGTCCGCGACCCGGGCGAACGAGAGGAACCACCATGACCGGCTCGACCAGACTGTCGACTCGGCTCCTGCCGCTGGTTCGCGGCGCGGGTCCGGAGGACCGCAATCAGACCACGGTACTCGACGCGGCACTGCTGGCTTTCCTCGATTTCGGCATCAAACGCACCAGCATGGTCGAGGTCGCGCGGCGCGGCCGGCTGTCGCTGGCGACGCTGTATCGGCGCTTCGCCGGCAAATCCGATCTGATTCAGGCCGTCGGGCTGTGGCAGGCACGCCAGTTCGTGGAACAGGTCGACGCCGCGGTGCAGCGCCAGATCGATCGCGACGCCAGCGCCGAGGATCAGATCGTCGAACTGTTCGTCGCCTTCCTGGACGGGTTGCGCGGCAACAAACTGCTGGACCGGCTGCTGACCACCGAACCGGAGGTCGTGCTGCCCTATCTCACCGTGCAGGGCGCGCCGGTGATCGAGCTGGGGCGCGACTACGTCGCCGAGTTCATCACCCGCCTGCAGACGGAAGACAAACTGCCGCAGTATGATCCGCTGCCACTGGCCGAACTCGTCGCGCGCAACGCGCTCTCGCTCGCGCTGACTCCGCAGACGCTGATCCCGGTCGACGACGAGGCCGCGTGCCGGCAGTTCGCCCGCGACCACGTGGTCCCCGGTTTCCGAATTCCCTAGTCACTGGATCAGCCCATAAGGTCCGGCTCGTCGGGCCGTGGTGAAGTCTGTTGTGCCAGTGTTAGACTGGGGTATCGGGTGCCGAGTATCTCGGTGCTATAGCATTCGCTCGACGCATTGGTCTGCTGTTCCATCGTTGTCTTCGTGACCTCTCCAGATCTTCGCGGCGGTGCCACGCCGCGTACCGGTTCATAGAGCCGGGCCCGCGCCTCGGGGGCTGCCGGGTGAGCGCGCACAGAACATCACGATCGAGCTGTGGGGACCGGCGGAGATGAATTTCCCGGGGGCACTTCGGCGTATCGCCAGCACGATCCCCAAGAATCCGGGACGACTCCGGTCCGGATCGAAGCTCCTCGAACCCGAGAAGGAGATAGTCGACATGTCAGAACCCGGCAGTACGGTACCCAGGCGGCAACTCGGCCGATACCTTCGCGACCTACGATCACAGACCGGGATGACGCTGCACGAGGTTGCGCAGAAGGCCGAGATCAGCGCGAGCACGGTGCAGCGCTACGAGAACGGCCGCTTCCCGACCAAACTCCGATCGGCGGACATTCGCGAAATCTGCGCGGTCCTCGGCGCGGACGAAACCATGACCGCCGCCCTGGAAGGCCTCGCGCAGCAAGCGAATGTGCAGAACTGGTGGCACGAGTACGACGACGTGATCCCGCAGGACTTCGATGTGTACATGGGGTTGGAGGCGGCGGCGGAGCGGTTGGTGGTCTACTCGCCGGATGCGGTGATGGGTTTGCTCCAGACTCCGGATTACGCAGCGGTGCTGACGCGAGAGGTCTTTCCCGGCGCCACACCGGAAGAGATCGCGCAGCGGGTGCACATGCGAATGCGCCGGCAGTCGCTCATCACTCGGCGCCGCGGCCCGGCCGAACTTCGGATGGTGCTGGGGGAAGCGGCCATTCGTCGGGCAGTCGGCGGGCGACGTGTGATGGCGGCTCAGGCGAAGCGCTTGGCGGACATCAGCACGATGCCGAATGTTTCGTTGCGAATACTGCCGTTCTCCGCAGGCATTCCGCTCGGCCAGGTATACAGCCAGTTCATCGTTCTCGAGTTCGGCAAGGACGCCAAGGGCAATCTGATCGAGCCGCCGATCGTCTATCTCGAACATCCAACGGGCGACCTGTATCTCGAGAAGCCGGCCGACGTGCGCCACTACACTGAGGCGCATCAGGGAATCCAGCGGGCCACCCTGGATGAGCAGGCGAGCAGAGACCTGCTTCGCCGGATAGCAAGGGAGTTCGCAACGTGAGCGGAAAGTACGACGTCGACCTGTCCGATGCCCAGTGGTTCACCAGCAGTCGCACTTCGGGTGGAAAGGAGTGCGTGGAGGTGGCATTCCTGGATGGTGGCCTTGTGGGGGTGCGCGACAGCAAAGATCGCACTCGCCCGGCGCTCGTCTTCACTCCCGGCGAGTGGCGGGCATTCATCGGTGGTGCGAAGGACGGCGAGTTCGACCAGGCGTAGCGATCACAGGTCGTTGTAGGGTCTCGAGAGTCGTGGCCACATCTCGAAATGCTTGGCCACAGGTTGGCTGGCCGGCCACGATTCTCGACGACGAGGTGACTCGTGCCGTCGTGGAGGGAACTCGGTGCCTACTTCGTGTTGCCTCATACCAGCCGCAGTCCCAAACGCCGCCGAAGGCGCATGTCGAACAAATACGCGTTGACCGGAAACATTTTGAGCGACTTGGGAACTCGATCCTCCACCGCGCCGACCGCGTGCAGTAACCGGGCCAGGCGGCGGTCGTCGGATTCGGTCCACGGCATCTCCATCTGCGTGCGGAGATTCGGCGGCAGCAGTCCGGCGACCACCCAGCGGTGAAATCGCCCGAACGCCAGGCGGATCGGCGGCGGGAACATCTTCAGGTCCACCAGATCGTCGAAGTACGCGCGGATCGTCGGATCGATCCGGACCTCGGCGATCTGCCGGTTCCAGTAGGCGTCGAATGCGGCGCGGTCGGCCGGCCACAGTGCCTGCGGCATTTGCAGGGTGGTCCCGAACCGGGCGGCGTGGCGGTAGAAGGCCTCGGCCTCCTGCTCGGGCATCGGGCCGTGCATGCGCTCGTAGAGGTCGCGCGAACCCCAGTACAGGCAGGCCGCCACCCACAGCTGCAACGTCGGATCGAAGGCGTTGTACTTGACCGGGCTCTGCGCGGTGGAGCGGACCTGACGATGCTGCCAGTTCACCGCCGCGCGGTAGGCGGCGCGTTCGTCGTCGCTGCCCAGCATGGCCACGGCGAGGTAGGTCAGCGTCGTGCGGGTGCGTTTGACCGGATGCACCATCACCTTGCCGCTGTCGACGGTGCTCTCCACCACGCCGTAGCCGACGGGCGGAAGCGACAACTGCATGATGACGTTGGCCGCGGCACCGAAGAAGGCGGCCGAGCCGTCCAGGTGCGCCGCGACATCGTAGTCGGCGACCGGTTGCCCGGGCGACCTGCGAATGGACGTGGTCATCATCGACCCCCATCTCCGCGTGAGAAGGCTGTACTTCGACAGTCTCACCACCTCAATGCGCTGTCAACGGCCGCGGGACGACGAGACGAATTCGCAATCGGCCGCTCGGTCGGCGAGAGTGCCGGCAGTGCCGGATCGTCGAGCCGGATTGATAGGTTGGCGCGATGTCCTACGGTTCGCTGCCGCTGTTGCCCTCGCTGAATCCGGCCGCCGTGGCCGCCGGATACGACATTCCCGATGCGGTCACCATCGACGGTGAGACGCTGTCGCGCAGCGATCTGGTCGGTGCCGCGACCTCGGTGGCCGAACGCATCGCCGGCGCCGGTCGCGTCGCGATTCTCGCCCGCCCGACCGCCACCACCGTGCTGGGCATCCTCGGCTGCCTGATCGCCGGGGTCGCCGCCGTGCCGGTGCCGCCGGATGCCGGATCGGCCGAACTGGACCATATCCTCGCCGATTCCGGGGCGCGGGCCTGGCTCGGTGCGGCGCCGGACAACCCCACGCTGCCGGTGATTCCGGTGCGCAAACACGCCCGCTCCTGGCACAGCCATCCCGAACCGGCCGCGAACACAACGGCTTTCATCCTCTACACCTCGGGGACCACGGGTGCGCCCAAGGGGGTCGTGCTCAGTCGCGGCGCGATCGCCGCCGGGCTCGACGCCCTGTTCGAGGCGTGGTCGTGGACCTCGAAAGACACGCTCGTGCACGGTCTTCCGCTGTTCCACGTGCACGGTCTGATCCTCGGCGTGCTCGGGCCGCTGCGAGTCGGCAGCCCGCTCGTGCACACCGGAAAGCCCACGCCCGCCGCCTATGCGGCCGCGGCCGGCACCCTGTACTTCGGCGTGCCGACGGTGTGGTCGCGTATCGCCGAAGACCCGGATGCCGCAAAGGAATTGGCGAATGCCCGGTTGTTGATCTCCGGCAGTGCGCCGCTGCCGATTCCGGTCTTCGAACGGCTGCGTGAGCTCACCGGGCAGGCGCCGGTGGAGCGCTACGGCATGAGCGAAACCATGATCACGCTCTCCACCCGGGCCGACGGCGAGCGCCGGCCGGGCTGGGTCGGCCTGCCGGTGGCGGGTGTGCAGACCAGGTTGCGCGACGAGACGGGCGCGCCGGTTCCGCACGACGGCGAAAGTATCGGCGGACTGCAGGTGCGCGGGCCCATGCTGTTCGACGGCTATCTCAACCGGCCGGAGGCCACCGCCGACAGCTGGACCGAGGACGGCTGGTTCGTCACCGGCGATGTGGCCGCGATCGACGCCGAGGGATTCCATCGCATCGTCGGGCGCGAATCGGTGGATCTGATCAAATCCGGTGGCTATCGCGTCGGGGCCGGGGAGATCGAAACCTGCCTGCTCGGTCACCCGAATGTGGCCGAGGTCGCAGTGGTCGGGATCGAGGACGCGGATCTGGGGCAGCGCATCCGGGCCTACGTCGTGCCGCGCGCGGACACCCCGATGTCGGAGCGGGAACTGATCGACTTCGTCGCCCAGCAGCTGTCGGCGCACAAACGGCCGCGCGAGGTGCTGATGGTGACCGAGTTGCCGCGCAACGCCATGGGCAAGGTGCAGAAGAAGCAGTTGCGCTGATCCATCGTTCCGGTGCCGGGAACGTGGCGGGTTGACCTGTACCGTACTCGAGGTTCTAAGGTCGGCGCATGATCGCAACGCTGTCTGCAGCCCAGATCGAGTATCTGGCGGGCCAACGCCTGGGTCGGCTGGCCACCATCCGCCCGGACGGATCGCCGCAGAACAACCCGGTGGGTTTCCGCTACAACGAAGCCCTCGGCACCATCGATATCGCGGGCCACAACATGGGCGCCTCGCAGAAGTTCCGCAATCTCGCCAAGGAGGAGCGGGTCGCGTTTGTCGTCGACGATATCGCCTCGGTGAATCCCTGGCAGGTGCGCTGCCTCGAAATCCGTGGCGTGGCACAGGCTTTGCGAGATGTCGACACCTACCTCGACGGCGGCTCGCGGGAACTGATCCGCATCACTCCGCAGCGTGTGCTCGGCTTCGGCATCGACTAGGCCCGGCACGAGTCACGAAACGCCCCTTCCGCGCTCGGATCGGATGCCGAGCGGGAAGGGGCGTTTCGCGTGAGATCAGTTGGCGTGCAGGGCGGCGTTGAGTTCGATGCCGGTGCCCTTGCGCGCGACCACCTCGACGCTGCCGGTCAGCGAGTTGCGGCGGAAGAGCAAATTCGACTGGCCGGACAGTTCGGCGGCCTTGATCGTGCGGCCGTCCGGCAGCGCGACCTTGGTGCCCGCGGTGACGTAGAGGCCGGCTTCGACGACGCAATCGTCGCCCAGCGAAATGCCCAGGCCCGCGTTCGCGCCGAGCAGGCAGCGCTCGCCGATGGAGATGACCTGCTTACCGCCACCGGACAGGGTGCCCATGATGGAGGCGCCGCCGCCCACATCGGAACCGTCGCCGACCACCACACCGGCGGAGATGCGGCCCTCGACCATGGAGGCGCCGAGGGTGCCGGCGTTGAAGTTCACGAAACCCTCGTGCATGACCGTGGTGCCCTCGGCCAGATGCGCGCCCAGCCGCACCCGGTCCGCGTCGGCGATGCGGACGCCGGCGGGCAGCACGTAGTCGACCATGCGGGGGAATTTGTCGACGCCGTAGACGGTGACCGGGCCGCGGGCGCGCAACTTTCCGCGCACCAGCTCGAAGTCCTCGACCGCGCACGGGCCGTAATTGGTCCACACGACATTGGCCAGCAGGCCGAACTGCCCCTCCAGGCTGAGCCCGTGCGGGCGGACCAGCCGGTGCGAGAGCAGATGCAGGCGCAGATATTCGTCGTGGGTGTCGATCGGCGGCGCGGACAGGTCCGCGATCGTGGTGCGCACCGCGACTACCTCGACCCGGCGGGCCTCGTCGGGGCCGACCAGGTCGGCGAAGCGCGCGTACTCCGGGTCGCTCGGGCTCAGCCGCGTGGTCTCGGACGTCTCGAACGTGCCCAGTTCCGGATACGGGTACCAGGTGTCGAGGACCGTCCCGTTCACGGTCACCGTCGCTAGGCCGACTGCGGATGCTCCCTGTGTGCTCACGGCCCCTCAGCCTACTGGGTGCGGATCGCGAGGTGGCGGGCTCCCTGTGCCGCCAGGGCCGGAGCCGCTCGGCCCGGTCGTGAGACGTGCGAACAATTAGGCTGGTCCGGTGACCATCGATCTGCGCGCCGACCCGATCTCGATCACCGCGACCCTCGTCGACATCCCGAGCGTCTCCCGCGACGAGGCGGCGATCACCGACACCGTCGCCTGGGCCCTGCGTGAGCAGACCGAGGGCTTCGAGGTGCTGCGGCACGGCAACACCGTGCTGGCTCGCACGAATCGCGGGCTGCCGCACCGGGTGATCATGGCCGGTCACCTGGATACCGTGCCGATCGCCGACAACGTGCCGGGCCGGTTCGAGACGATCGACGGTGAGGAAGTGCTGTTCGGCTGCGGCAGCGTCGACATGAAATCCGGTGACGCGGTTTTCCTGCACCTGGCCGCGACCGTCGCCGACCCGGTCTGCGATCTGACCCTGATCTTCTACGACTGCGAGGAGATCGCCGCCGAATACAACGGTCTCGGCCGCATCGAACGCGAGCTGCCGGAATGGCTGGACGGCGATCTGGCGATCCTCGGCGAACCGTCGGGCGCGTGGATCGAGGCCGGCTGCCAGGGCACCCTGCGCGTCCGCCTCGGCCTCGGCGGCACCCGCGCCCACACCGCGCGAGCGTGGCTGGGCGACAACGCCATTCACAAGCTGGCGCCCGTCCTGCAGCGGCTGCGCGACTACGTGCCGCGCGAGGTGGAGATCGACGGTTGCGTGTACCGCGAGGGGTTGTCCGCGGTGAAGGTGGAGGGCGGTGTGGCCGGCAATGTGGTGCCCGACGAGGCCGAGGTGCTGGTGAATTTCCGGTTCGCGCCCGATCGCACCCTCGACGAGGCGACCGAGCACGTGCGCGAGGTGTTCGACGGACTCGATGTGAGCTTCGAGCGGACCGACGGTGCGCCGGGCGCGCTGCCGGGTTTGTCGTCTCCGGCCGCGAAGAACCTGGTGGAACGCGTCCATTCCCATGGCGGTGGCGGGGTGCGCGCGAAATACGGCTGGACCGACGTGTCGCGATTCGCCGCTCGCGGCATCCCGGCGGTCAATTTCGGGCCCGGCGACCCCAATCTGGCGCACAAGGTGGACGAGCGCGTACCCACCCGCCAGATCACCGTCGTCACCGAGATCCTGCGCAACTACCTGACCGGTCACAAGGGCTGAACCGGTAGGTTCGGTCCCATGTCCACCGCGTCCGAGCCCGCACCGACCAGATCACCGAAGTCCACTCCGAAGTTCAGGGGCCCGATCATGTTGCGCCGGGCCCGCAAACAGGGCACCGGAACCACCGATCAGCATCTGCTCGACGGCCGCGAACCCACCGACTGGGTGCACACCGACCCCTGGCGGGTGCTCCGGATCCAGAGCGAATTCGTGGAGGGCTTCGGCGCCCTCGCCGAAATACCCAGGGCCGTATCGGTTTTCGGTTCGGCGCGGACGCAGGTGGATACACCCGAATACGAGGCGGCGCGGGCCATCGGCGGCGCGCTGGCCGAGGCCGGTTTCGCGGTGATCACCGGCGGCGGCCCCGGAGTGATGGAGGCGGCCAATCGCGGCGCCTGCGAGGCGGGCGGATACTCCGTGGGCCTCGGCATCGAACTGCCGATGGAACAGAGCCTCAACGAATGGGTCGACCTCGGCATCAACTTCCGCTACTTCTTCGCCCGCAAGACGATGTTCGTCAAGTATTCCCAGGCCTTCATCTGCCTGCCCGGCGGCTTCGGCACCCTGGACGAGCTGTTCGAGGCGCTCACGCTGGTCCAGACCAACAAGATCACCCGCTTCCCGGTCATCCTGTTCGGCAGTCGGTACTGGGCGGGGCTGGTCGACTGGCTGCGGGATTCGCCGGCCGGCTCGGGCAAGATCTCGCCCGGTGATCTGGGACTGCTGCACGTGACCGACAGTGTGGAGGAGCTGATCGACATCGTGCTGCAGGCCGCCGCGCGCCGCGGCGAGGAGTCCACGGGGACGGAGGACAAGTGGTGAACGGGCAGCCGTTCGCGGTGTGTGTCTACTGTTCGGCCAGCGCCACGGATCCGGACGCGCTGCGGCTGGCCGCCGAGGTGGGCAGTGAAATCGCCCGGCGCGGTTGGCAATTGGTCTCCGGCGGCGGACATGTGTCGATGATGGGTGCGGTGGCGGTGGCCGCGCGCGCCGGGGGCGCCCGCACCACGGGCGTGATCCCGAAACGCCTGGTGCATCAGGAAGTCGCCGATGTGGACAGCGACGAGCTGATCGTCACCGACACCATGCGCGAACGCAAACAGATCATGGAGGATCGCGCCGACGCCTTCCTGACCCTGCCGGGCGGAATCGGCACGCTGGAGGAATTCTTCGAGGCGTGGACCGGCGGATACCTGGGACTGCACGGCAAGCCGCTGGTGGTGCTGGATCCGAACGGCCACTACCGCGGGCTGTTCACGTGGCTGGACGAACTGAGCGCGGCCGGATTCATCGGGCGGCCCGCACTGGATCGGATTACCGTGACCGCGGATGTGGCATCCGCATTCCGAGCCCTGACGGCGCCGCGCATCGGCACCGCCTGAGCGATTCGACACCGCCCGACCGGAACCCGTTGGAGGAGAATGTGAGCACCGACGCCCGCAACACGATCAGTCTCTGGGATCTGGTGCGCAGGCTGCCCGCGATGGCGGTGGAGACGCCGGGCATGCTGCGCGGCGCCACCGGCATGCTGGTGCGCGCCGACGGCAAATCCTCGGTCGGGCTGTACTTCCAGAAGGCGGCACGGCGGTATCCCAATCGGCCGTTCCTGCGCTTCGAGGGCCGCGAATACACCTACGGCGAGGCCAATACCGAGGTGAACTGCTTCGCGCAGGTGCTGGCGCAGCGCGGTGTGCGCCGCGGCGATGTGGTGGGCGTGCTGATGACCAACCGCCCCGAGACCCTGTTCGTGGTACTGGCGACGGTGAAGCTGGGCGCGACCGTCGGGCTGCTCAATCACAATCAGCGCGAACAGGTACTCGCCCACAGCTTCGGCCTGCTCGACAGCACCGTCAACGTGATCGGCGAGGAATGCGAGGACGCGGTGCGCTCGCTGCCCGAGCCGCCGCCGAATCTGCTGTACTCCGAGGAACTGCGGGAACTGGCCCGCGACGCCGATCCGGCCGACCCCGAGGTGTGCGCCGACATTCGTGCCCGGGAGCGCGCGTTCCTGATCTTCACCTCCGGCACGACGGGCCTGCCGAAGGCCAGCGTGATGACCCACCTGCGCTGGACGAAGAGTATGGCCGGGCTGGGCGGTCTCGGCATCCGCCTGCGTGGTGGCGACACCATGTACTGCTGCCTGCCGCTGTATCACAACAACGCGCTGACCGTCGCGCTCGGCGCGGTGCTCGGCTCGCGCGCGACGTTGGGGCTGGGACGCAAATTCTCGGTGTCGAACTTCTGGAGCGAGGTCATCGCGACCAGGTCGACGGCCTTCATCTACATCGGCGAGCTCTGCCGCTATCTGCTCAACCAGCCGGAATCGTCTCGCGAACACGAACATTCGGTGCGGCTGGCCGTCGGCAACGGCCTGCGCCCGGAGTTGTGGGACGAATTCCGGCGGCGCTTCCGCATCGGCCGGGTGGTCGAGTTCTACGGCGCGAGTGAGGGAAATATCGCCTTCATCAACGCCTTCGGCGTGGACCGCACCGCCGGATTCGGGCCGCTGCCCTACGCCGTGGTGGAATTCGACGAGGAGACCGGTAAGGCGCGGCGATACCCCGACGGACGACTGCGCAAGGTTGCCTCCGGCGGTGTGGGCCTGCTGCTGGCGAAGGTCACCGACCGTTCCCCGTTCGACGGCTACACCGACAAGTCGGCGACCGAATCGAAGTTGGTGCGCAACGCATTCGACGAGGGCGACTGCTGGTTCGACACCGGAGATCTTGTGCGCGACCAGCATTGGCGCCACATCGCCTTCGTCGACCGCCTCGGCGACACCTTCCGCTGGAAGGGCGAGAACGTCGCGACCACCGAAGTCGAGGGCGCCTTCGACGGCGCGCCCGGCATCACCGAGGCGGTGGTGTACGGCGTGGACGTGCCCGGAGCCGACGGCAAGGCGGGGATGGCCGCGGTGACCCTCGCCGCCGGGGCCGCCTTCGACGGCTCCGGCCTGGCCGCTCAGCTCTACGACCGCCTGCCCGGATATGCGGTGCCGCTGTTCGTCCGCGTGGTGCCCGAACTGGAGACCACGTCGACCTTCAAGAGCCGCAAGGTGGACCTGCGCAAGCAGGGATTCACCCCGGACGATTCGACCGAGGTCTATGCGCTGAAGGGCCGCGACCAGGGATATGTGCCGTTCTACCCGAGCTATCCCGACGAGGTGGCGGCCGGTACCGCACCCCGGGGCTAGGTCGTGTCCGAGGGCGCCGACGGCCCGGCAATTAGACTCACCTCCATGAGTTCTGCGTCACCGCTGTCCACCCTGTGCGGTAAGCCGGTGGCGACGGATCGGGCGCTGGTGATGGCGATCGTCAACCGAACCCCCGATTCCTTCTACGACCGGGGCGCCACCTTCTCCGACGACGCCGCGATGGCCGCGGTGGCGCGCGCCGTGTCCGAGGGGGCGGATCTGGTCGACATCGGCGGGGTGAAGGCCGGGCCGGGGGACGAGGTCGACGCCGCGGAGGAGGCGCGGCGCGTGGTGCCGTTCGTGGCGGCCATCCGCGCGCGTTATCCGGACCTGTTGATCAGTGTGGACACCTGGCGCAGTGAGGTGGCGCGGGCGGCGGTGGCCGAGGGTGCGGATCTGATCAACGACACCTGGGCCGGGGCGGATCCGCAGCTCGCGGGCGTGGCCGCCGAACTGGGCGTGGGGATCGTGTGCAGCCACACCGGCGGCGCTCGGCCGCGCACCCGCCCGCATCGGGTCCGGTACGCCGACGTGGTGTCCGAGGTCACCGACACCCTGGTGCGGGCCGCCGAGGCGGCGCGCGCGGCAGGGGTCGCGGCGGATGCGATTCTCATCGATCCGACCCACGATTTCGGGAAAAACACGTATCACGGGCTCGAACTGTTGCGGGCCGTGGACATTCTTGTAAATACCGGATGGCCGGTCTTGATGGCGCTGAGTAATAAGGATTTCATCGGAGAGACTCTTGGTGTCGGACTTTCCGAGCGATTGGAGGGGACATTGGCGGCAACCGCGTGGGCGGCCGCGGCCGGCGCCCGGGTCTTCCGAGTTCACGAGGTCGCCGCGACCCGGCGAGTAGTGGACATGATCGCGGCGATTCAGGGCATCCGGCCCCCCGCACGAACCTTGCGAGGTCTGGTATGACGTTCGATTGGACTGCCACGAATACGTGGGACCGACCACAGTGGGCGATCGACGAATTGGTCGACGCGAAGGATGGGCGCACCGTGTCGGTGGTGCTGCCCGCATTGAACGAGGAACGCACGGTCGCCGATGTGGTGGCCAGTATCCGGCCGCTGCTCGGCACGCTGGTCGACGAATTGGTGGTGCTGGATTCCGGTTCCGTGGACGCGACGGCCGAGCGGGCCCGGGCGGCTGGGGCGCAGGTGGTCACCCGCGAGCAGGCCGTGCCCGAACTGGAGCCGGTGCCCGGCAAGGGCGAGGTGCTGTGGCGCTCACTGGCCGCGACCTCCGGCGACCTGGTGGCGTTCGTCGATTCGGATCTGATCGATCCCGATCCGATGTTCGTGCCGAAACTGCTGGGTCCGCTGCTGACCGTGGACGGTATGCATCTGGTGAAGGCCTACTACCGGCGGCCGCTGCGCCAGGGCGCGGCGGTGGAGCAGCACGGTGGTGGCCGGGTGACCGAATTGGTGGCGCGGCCGCTGCTGGCGGCGTTGCGTCCGGATCTGTCGAAGGTGTTGCAGCCCTTGGGCGGTGAGTACGCGGGAACGCGCGAGCTGTTGACCGCGGTGCCGTTCGCCCCGGGCTACGGTGTGGAGATCGGTCTGCTGCTGGACACTTTCGACATGCTGGGCCTCTCGGCGATCGGCCAGGTGAATCTGGGCGTGCGCACGCATCGCAATCGTCCGCTGTCGGATCTGGGTGTCATGAGCCGGCAGATTCTCGGAACCGTGCTGGGACGCAGCGGAATTCGCGATTCGGGTGCGGCATTGACGCAATTCCCGCTGATCGGTGAGGAATTCACGGCATTGACCACCGATGTGCACCTCGCGGATCGGCCGCCGATGAACACCCTGCGCCCCGAAGAGGTTGCCGCCTGAATCTCGCTGCGAGCCGGTAATCCCGCTGCGAGCCGGTGCTCCCGAAACCTCGCCGCGGCGGAGCCGACGGCGAGGATTCAGCGTTCGTGACGGTAGATCGGGGTCAACAGATCCACTTCGATCGGTTCGCCGGTGTGGCGGTCGTAGCGGACGCCGACCACCGTCGAGAAGGCGCGGGTGTCGGCGCGTTCGTGCAGAGTCGCCAGCCGTGTTCCGAGAAGCCGTATCGCGCCCAGCGATCCGGGCGGATGTAGTCCGTCGATGACGAGAATGGTTCCGTGGCCGTCGGGGCGGGGCAGGCGCGCCAGGTAGGCGATGTCGTAGGGCTCGGTGCCGCCCGGCCGGTAGATCCGGCGGGCGGCCCGGTCCTCGATCGCGCGGCGGACCCGCCCGGCCCGGGCCAGGGTCCGGCGCAGTCGCGGATCCGCCGACACCAGATAGCGCAGACTGGGCGACAATTCGGGCCCGCCGAGCACGATCAAGCCCTCGCGGTCGAGATTCAGCGGACGTCCGGGGAGAAATCGTTCGACCGTGACGGTGAATCCCAGCTGTCGCAACAGTTCTGCCAGCCGGTGCGGGGCGGCGGCGTCCGGCGCGCCGATCAGCGGCGTGGCGCGTGTGACCGCGCGCAGGTCCGGGGTGAGCACGGTGAGTGGTCCGTGCCCGAAGAACAGCCCCTCCGGCACCGGGCCCTGGGTGCTGACCTGGTGAATCCGGGCGCGTGAAAGTCCTGCTGCCGCACCGATCCTGGCGAAGGTCCAGCCCTCGGCGTGCAACTCCCTGATCACCGCTCGGCGGATGCGGGTGAGCTCGTTGATGGTCTGCTGGGCCGCCGCGACCCCTTCGGTGGCAGCCTTGAGGCGTTCGACCTTGTCTTCGATCGCGAACACCCGTGCCACCTCGTCGGCTGACATGTGCGAAGTCTAGATAGCTCGACAGCCGGATGTGTCTAGTCCGGTTGACGAATCCGCCGCAGGGGCCGAATCCATCGAGAGCGCCGGACATTTGGGCCGGACCGGACGGTCCGTAAGGGGTGCTATCAGTGCTTTTCGGTCAGGTGGCGTCGAAATCGATCGGCGGTTTTTCGTTGCGGTCGAGCGGTTTCGGCGGCTCGGGCACCGAATAGCTGGGTGCGGTCACAGAATTCGGCGAGCCGGTCTGTGAGATGCCGGAATCGCCGGACGAGCCGTTGCCCGGATTCGCTGCCCCGAAGGTGCCGGTGAACAGCGAATCGTCACCGTCGAAGAGGTGCTTGGTGACCATCGACCGCGGCGTCATACCACGCAGACCTTCGAGCGGCTTGCGCAGCTCGTTGAGCTCTTCGAGCGGTTTGCGCAGTTCGTCGAGCTCGGGTCCCAGATCGTTGCGCAGCTGGCTGGTGGCGCCGGAGGCGTAGTCGCGGACCTGACGCAGACTCTGCGCGGTCCAGCGAATCGCCCCCGGCAGCCGTTCCGGGCCGAGAATCACCAGCGCGGCGACCACCAGGATCACCATCTCGGGCCAGCCGATATTGAACATAAGACCAGGCTACTGGGGTGCTTGCGGGGCGTTCTTATCGGATTCCAGCGTCACCGGCACATCGACCTGACGGCCGTCGCGGATCAGTTGGAAATTCACCGTCTCGCCGATCTGGTGGGACTGGACGGCGACGGTGAGTTCGGCCGGTTCGGTGACCTGCCGATCACCCACCTTGACGATCACGTCGCCCTCGGCGATACCCGCCTTGGCGGCCGGGCTGTTGCCGACCACATCGGCCACCGCGGCGCCGCTCATGACGTCGTTCTCGACCTGCTTGGTCTTCGCGCTCACGCCGAGCCACGGGTGGTACATCACACCGTCGCGGATCAGCGTCTGCGACACCCGCTGCACCAGATCCACCGGAATCGCGAAGCCGAGGCCGACCGATCCGCCGCTCTCGCTGCGGATGGCGGTGTTGATCCCGATCAGCCGGCCCTCGCCGTCGACCAGGGCGCCGCCGGAGTTGCCGTGGTTGATCGCGGCATCGGTCTGCACGGCGTCGAAGGCGCCGGCGGTGTCGTCGCCGGCCTCCGGGCTCTCCTGGATCGCGCGATGCAACGCGCTGACGATGCCGGAGGTGACGGTCTTGCTCAGGCCCAGCGGCGAGCCGATGGCCAGCACGTCGTCACCGACCTGCACATCGCTCGACTTCCCGAGCCGGGCCACGGTGAGGTTCTTCACGTCGACCTTCAGGACCGCGAGGTCGGTCTTCGGGTCGCGGCCGACCAGCTGGGCCGGAGCCCTGGTGCCGTCGGAGAAGGTGGCCTGGATCTTGGCCCGCCCGGATTTGTCCTGTGCCGCCATCGAGATGACGTGATTGTTGGTGACGATATAGCCGTTGCCGTCGATGACCACGCCCGAACCGAGGGCGCCGTTGTCGCCGACGGTCTCGCGGATCGAGACGACCGAGGGCAGTACCGCGTCGGCCACCTTGGCGACCTGACTGTGCGGTTTGTCGGTGTTGCTCTCCTGCTGCAGCGCGATCTTGCGCGAGGTCAGCGCCCCGGTGTTCTCGGCCGTGAACCGGCCCACCAGGCCGCCGAGCACGCCGATGATCAGGGCGACCACACCCAGGACGGCCAACGCCTTGGGCGCTACCCTGCCGCCGAACAGCACCTCGCGGGCGCCGAGTTTGGTACCCGGCGGCAGCGGCTGCGGGGCGGGGGTGTGGATGGCGGGATCACCGAGGCGGGCCGCGGCGGCGGGATCGCGCCAGGGATCGACCGGTGCGCCGCTATCGGGCGTGTCGGTTGCGGCGTCCGGATCGCGCTGCAGGCGCTCGTCCGAACCCGCAGGCCGGCCGAAGGCCTCGGCCAGCACCGCGTCCGGCGGGCGATTGACCAATTCGGGACTGTCGTGGCGCGGCGCGGACGCGGCCTGGGCGTGCGGTGCGAAGGATCCGGCCTGCCCCTCGGGGCGGCGGAAAGCGCGGGCGGTGTGTTTATCGATATCCGGGCGGTACACCGGGCGCGGCCCCAGCACGGGCGCGTCCGACGGCCTCAGGTTCCCCCTGGCCGCCGAATCCGATGAAGCGGACGGCGTCGATTCGGTGGTCACGTTCGCAAACTCTACTTGCGCCACCATCCCGTCCACCGCCTGCTCTCGAATCCCATTTCTCGATTCGAGGAGGAAGCGAAACGGAACGAATCCGCCCGCAGCCCGAGGAAACTCGCGCCGCGCGACATATCTTCGGTGCTACGTCCGGTCAGGTCGGCCAGCGGAATTCTGCTCAGCGTGTCCTGCAGGTCGGTCGGCGCGGAAATCTGCATTTGTGCCGCTCGGCGCAATGCCACCCGGGCCTGCTGCTGCGCCTCGACCTCGGCGGCGCATTCGGGGCAGCGGGACAGATGTTCGGCCGCGCGCAGATAGGCGTTCATTCTCAGCTCGCCGTCGACATATGCGACGACGGCCTCATTGGCCAGGTGTTCGGTGGGGGCGAAACGACCCTCGCCGGTCATACGGATGCACACCCTTCCGACGGACTACAGCTTCGCCGGGCACGGCCGCGGCGCTGCACCGCTGTTTACCCGACTTTCTCCTCAGCGGCGATCCGCTGCTGAGAACCATTATGCGCAAGGTATTCCCGCAGTGCCTGACGGCCGCGGTGGATCCGGCTGCGCACGGTACCCAACTTCACACCGAGGGTAGCGCCGATCTCCTCGTAGGACAGACCTTCGATATCGCACAGCACGACGGCCGCGCGGAATTCCGGCGCCAGCGCGTCGAGCGCCCGCTGCAGGTCCGGATCCAGCCGGGCATCGTGATAGACCTGCTCGGGCCCGGGACCTTCGGACGGCACCCGGTCGTAGTCCTCGGGCAGCGCCTCCATCCGGATGCGGTTGCGCCGGCGGACCATGTCGAGGAACAGATTCGTGGTGATCCGGTGCAGCCAGCCCTCGAACGTGCCGGGCTGGTAGTTCTGCAGCGAGCGGAAGACCCGGATGAAGGTCTCCTGGGTCAGATCCTCGGCATCCTGCGGGTCACCGGTCAGGCGGTAGGCCAGCCGGTACACCCGGTCGGCGTGCTCGCGGACCAGTTCGTCCCAGGTCGGCATCATGGTGCGGTCGCCGGTGGCGTCGAAGGCGGCGGTACCGCTCAGCGCGTCGTCGTCCGCGGCCTCGCCCGCGACGGATTCGGTATCGTCGAAGTCGGCGCCGTTCGCGACGACGGCCCGGGCTTCGGGACCGACTTCGGCTTCCGGACGAACTTCGACTTCGGTACGGACATCGCTACGAGCGGCAGCGGGCAGCTCGTAATCGGCCGAGACGCCGATCGGCAGACTCGACTCGGGCAGGGTGGCGTACTCGCGCGCCGCATCGACCTTGTGGATGGGGTGACCTCCTACTCGGGACCGTGGTAGGCGCACGACGACTGGTGGTCGTCGCGTACCGGGTACAACCCCGGACCCGAGTCCGGTGTTCCCGGGCGCCGTCCGGCGGTCGGCCGGCCCTTGCTTGGTCAATACTCTGGCGGTTCCCGATGTGCCGGTGGTATGGGGAGGCTGAGGGACACCTGAGAAAAACACCGGCCGTCGTCGCGCCCCCGGACAGCCACGCCGTTAGCCTCATATTCGTGAGCCACATCCCAGCGGCATCGGCCCTGCAGCGCAACCTCGCCTACGTGGAGGAATCCGTGGTCGAGGACGAGATCCTCATCGCCGCGCGGGAGCGGGCCACCGAACTGGGCGCCGCGCCGGTGCCGCCGTCGGTGGGAGCGCTGCTCAGCATGTACGCGCAGCTGCTCGGCGCCCGCGCGGTGGTCGAGGTCGGCACCGGCGCCGGAATCAGCGGCCTGTGGCTGCTCGACGGCATGCGCGAGGACGGGACGCTGACCACGATCGACTCCGAGCCGGAACATCAGCGTGCGGCCAAGGACGCCTTCCGCGCGGCCGATATCGCGCCCGCGCGCACCCGGCTGATCAACGGCCGCGCTCTGGACGTGCTGCCCCGGCTCGCCGACGGCGCCTACGACCTGGTGTTCATCGACGCGGCTCCACTCGAGCATCCGCAATACGTCGAGCAGGCCGTACGTTTGCTGCGCGAGGGCGGGGCGGTGCTGATGTACAACGCGCTGCTGGGCGGGCGGGTGCCCGATCCGGCGCAGCGCGACGCCGCGACCCAGGCGGTGCGGGCGGCGACCCGGGCCGTGGCCGAGGACCCCGCCCTGACCAGCGTGCTGATCCCGGTCGGAGACGGGCTGCTCTGCGCCTCGCGCGGCTAGTCGCCGCTCCCGGTTCTCCGGCGGTTCGATCGAGCCGGTTCCGGAAATAGCTCGCTGAAAGCTGTCTACCTGCGCGTTCGGCTTCCGAAATTTGTCGCGGGCCGAGTCTTGCGTGCGGATTGAACGAGTGTTTAGTATATTGAACATGTGTTTAAGGGAGCAGCCGTACCGGAAGGATCCGCCTCGGATCTGAGCACGCCCGCCCGGATCCGGGACGCGGCGATCGTCGTCTTCGGCGAAGAGGGATTCGGGGTCGGCGTGCGGGCCATCGCCAAAGCGGCGGGGGTTTCGCCCGGCCTCGTCAATCACCACTTCGGTTCCAAGGACGGCCTGCGCGAGGCGTGTGACGAGCACGTACGTGCCGTCATCCGGGCCGCGAAGACGGAATACGTCCAGCAGCCCTCGCCGAATTCGACCCTGAAGGCCCTCGCCGAAATCGAGGAGTTCGCGCCCTACACCGCGTATCTGATGCGCAGCTTCCAGGCCGGCGGAACGCTGATGACCTCGCTGTTCGATCAGATGCGCGCGGACGTGGAGTCCTATCTCGAGGTCGGTATCGAGGCCGGCACCCTGCGCCGGCCCAGGGACGTATCGGCGACGGCGAACTATCTGGCGGTGCAGAACGGCGGCGGATTCTTCTTCTTCCTGCAGCTCTACGCCGCCCGCCACGAAGGAAAGCTCGACTTTCGAAAAGCGTTGCGCGAGTACGCCGACCAGATGATGCTGCCGGCGGTCGAGGCCAACACCCACGGCCTGTTCGCCGATTCCTCGGTGCTCGACTCGTTGCTCGCCGAAATGTGAACCCTTATCTCACAAGGAGATTCGATGTCATCGGCAATCGAGGTCCGGAAGCTGCACAAGCATTTCGGATCGGTACGCGCCCTGGACGGCCTCGACCTCGAGGTCGCCGAGGGAGAGGTGCACGGCTTCCTCGGGCCCAACGGGGCCGGCAAGTCGACCACCATCCGCATTCTGCTCGGCATCCTGGCGCGCACCTCGGGGCAGGCCCGGGTGCTCGGGCGCGATCCGTGGACCGATGCGGTCGAGTTGCATCGCGATATCGCCTACGTCCCGGGCGATGTCACGCTGTGGCCGTCGCTGTCGGGCGGGGAGACGATCGATCTGCTGGCACGGATGCGCGGCGGCATCGATACCGCTCGCCGCGCAGAGATGATCGAGCGCTTCGAACTCGATCCGCGCAAGAAGGCGCGCGCATACTCCAAGGGCAACCGGCAGAAGGTCGCACTCGTCTCCGCGTTCTCCTCGAACGCGCGACTGCTGTTGCTCGACGAACCGACCTCGGGCCTGGATCCGTTGATGGAACAGGTCTTTCGCGAATGCGCGCGAGAGGCGGCCGAGCGCGGCGCCACCGTGCTGCTGTCGAGCCACATCCTCTCCGAGGTGGAGGCGCTGTGCGACCGGGTCACGATCATCCGCGCCGGTAAGACGGTCGAGAGCGGCACCCTGGCCGAGATGCGTCATCTCAGCCGCACGTCCATCAAGGCCGAACTCATCGGCGACCCGGGCGATATCGGCGCCATCGCGGGCGTCGAGGACGTCACGATCGAGGACCACACGCTGCACTGCCAGGTCGACAGCGAACATCTCGGCGAACTGATCCGGGTGCTCGGCGACGCCGGAGTGCGCAGCCTCGTCAGTCAGCCGCCGACGCTGGAAGAGCTGTTCCTGCGCCACTATTCGCTCGACGGCGACGCGCCGGCCGATGCCCGGCGACCCGCGCACACCTCCGCGTCGCGGGACGAGCAGGCATTGAGCGAGGCGACGAAATGACCACCGCGACCCTCGACCGCCCGCACGGCGGATTCGCCGAACGCTCCACTCGGTCCTCGGATTTCACCGGCACCGGGCAGCTGCTGCGCCTGTATCTGCGGCGGGACCGCATCGTATTGCCGCTGTGGGTGCTGCTGCTCTCGGCGCCGCTGGGCAGCGTCTACGTCTCCAGCGTGAAGAATCTGTACTCGTCGCCGGCCGATCTGCAGAATTTCGCGCACACCATCCTGTCCAGCCCGGCGCAGTTGGCGTTGTACGGCCCGATCTACAACACCAGCATCGGTGCGGCCGGCGTGTGGAAGGCAGGGGCGTTCTACACCCTGATCGGCATCGCCACGATTCTCACCGTCATCCGGCACACCCGCGCCGAGGAGGAGACCGGACGCGAGGAGCTGCTCGCCTCGACCCGGGTGGGCCGCTTCGCCGCCCTGACCGCGACCCTGCTGCTGACCTGTGCCGCCTGCGTGGCGGTCGGAATCGTCGCGACGCTGAGCATCGCCTCGGCGGGAGTGCCGTTCGACGGCTCGCTGGCCTTCGGCGCGGCGCTGGCGGCCTCGGGCATCGTCTTCGCGGCCGTCGCCGCGGTCGCCGCGCAACTGAGTGCGAGTGCCCGGCTGGCCCGCGGCATCGCGCTGGCGGTGCTCGCGGTGACCTTCACCCTGCGCGCCATCGGTGACGCGCGGGCCGGAGACGGCCCGACCGACATCCTGACCTGGCTGTCGCCGCAGGGCTGGTCGCTGCAGGTCCGTCCCTTCGCGGGTGATCGCTGGTGGGTGCTGCTGCTGCATGCGGTGACCACTGTCGTGCTGGTCGCGGTCGCCTACACGCTGCTGCGGCGGCGCGACATGGGGGCCGGGCTGATCGCCGACCGGCCCGGTCCCACCGCCGGATCAGCCCTGCTGAGCGGGCCGTTCGGGCTGGCCTGGCGGTTGCAGCGCGGCACCCTGGCGGCGTGGACGGTCGGGCTCGCGCTCTACGGCCTGATCATCGGCAGCGTGGTTCACGGCATCGGCGACGAGATCGGCTCCAGCCAGACCGTCCGCGACATCATCGCCCGGCTCGGCGGTTCGCAGGGGGTGGAACAGGCCTTCCTGAACACCGCCTTCTCGATGGTCGGCCTGGGAGCGGCGGCCTTCTCGATCTCGGCCGCGCTGCGGATGTACGCGGAGGAGAGCGACGATCGCGCCGAAACCGTGCTGACCGGCGCCGTCGGCCGAATTCGCTGGGCCGCAAGCCATCTGATCTTCGCGTTCGGCGGTCCGGTGGTGGCGCTGTTCGCCTCCGGCGTAATCGGCGGCCTGTCCTACGGGATCGCCGCGTCGGATCTGGGCGGCAAGTTCCCGCAGGCGCTGGAAGCGGCGATGATCCAGATTCCCGCAGTGTGGGTGTTCACCGCGATCACCGTGCTGCTGTTCGGACTGCTGCCGCGCTGGACCCCGGTGGCGTGGGGTGTGTTCACCGCGGGGGTGGCGATCTATCTGCTCGGCTCGATCTCCGGTATGCCGCAATGGGTTCTGGACCTCAACCCCTACGGTCATCTGCCGAAACTGCCGGCGGAGGACTTCCGCGCGATGCCGGTGATCGTGCTGCTGGTGCTCGCGGTGGTGATCACCGCGGTCGGACTCGCGGGCTGGCGCCGACGCGATCTGCGCTGATCCGCAAGGCATTTCGCCGCCCGGTCGCTCCTCTCCCGGAGCGCCGGGCGGCACTTTCCGTGGCCGGGACCACCGGACTGCCGATACCATTGGCACAGTGGGTAATTCGGCGGTACCGGGAGGCGGGGAGTGTACGAGCGCGGAATCCTGATCGAGGTCGCGCCTCGCGGGTGGCTGGTCCTGGCTCTCGTCAGCCTCGGCGCGGCGGTCTTCGTGGCACTGCTGGTGATGCTGCTGGTCAGTGACGACAAGTTCGACGATCCGTCGAGATATCCGAGAGTGCCGCACGGTACCTGTGCGCCGTTCTGCTACACGCCGGAAAGTCCGGGAGTCACCGAACCGGCCCCGCCGCCGCAGTATCCGATGCCGGGCCGCTGAGCCGGCTGCTCACCCCGACATCGGGGGCTCAGACCCAGACGCCCTTGCCGACGGTGACCACGCCGCCGTTGCTCACCGCGAACCGCTCGCGGTCGCGGTCCAGATCGACGCCGATGATCTCGCCCTCGCCGACCATCACGTTCTTGTCCAGGATCGCGCGCCGCACCACCGCGCCGCGGCCGATCCGCACTCCGGGCATCAGCACACTGCCCTCCACGGTCGCCCCGTCCTCGATGAACACATTCGAGCTCAGCACCGAATTGCGCACCGTCGCCGCGGACAGGATGCTGCCCGCGCCCACGATGCACTCCTGGGCGAGCCCGCCCTGCGCGAATTTCGCCGGTGCCAGATTCTCGGCCGTGCCTCGAATGGGCCAGTGCTTGTTGTAGAGATTGAAGATCGGGTGCACCGACACCAGATCCATATGGGCTGCGTAGAAGGCGTCGATCGTCCCGACGTCGCGCCAGTAGCCGCGGTCGCGGTCGGTGGAACCGGGAACGTCGTTGCGCGCGAAATCGTAGACACCGGCCTGCCCCTGGGAGACCAGCGCCGGGATGATGTCGCCACCCATGTCGTGATCGGAATCGACATCGTCGGCATCGGCGCGGATCGCGTCGACGAGAACCTTCGTGGTGAAGACGTAATTGCCCATCGAGGCGAAGGTCATATTCGGATCGTCGGGCGTGCCGGGCGGATGGACCGGTTTCTCCAGAAATTGCGTGATACGGCCCGATTCGTCGGAATCGATACAGCCGAAGGCGCTGGCCTCGCTGCGCGGCACCCGGATTCCGGCCACGGTCACCCCCGCACCGGAATCGATGTGATGGGCGACCATCTGTTCGGGATCCATGCGATAGACGTGGTCGGCGCCGAACACCACGATGTAGTCGGGGTCCTCGTCGTAGATCAGATTCAGCGACTGCATGATCGCGTCGGCGCTGCCGGTATACCAGCGCGGTCCCAGCCGCTGCTGGGCCGGGACCGGAGTGATGTATTCGCCGCCGAAGCCGGACAGCCGCCAGGTCTGGGAGATGTGCCGGTCCAGGGAATGCGATTTGTACTGGGTCAGCACACAGATACGCAGATAACCGGCGTTGACGAGGTTGGAGAGGACGAAGTCGATCAGGCGGTACGCGCCCCCGAACGGGACCGCCGGCTTCGCGCGGTCCTTGGTGAGGGGAAAGAGTCGTTTGCCCTCACCACCGGCTAGCACTACTCCGAGTACGTGCGGCTGGCTCCTCACGGAATTCAACCTACCGTCCCAGGCCACGGCGTGTCCGATGCCGGTTCACTCCGGCGTGGCCGGGCAGGTGTGGTGGGGCGGGGGCGTACCGATTAGGTTGGACCGGTGAGTTTCGCGGATGGCGGCCGCGAGCCGATATCGCCTGCCGACCCCGACCGGCTCCGGGTCGCGATGTTGACCCGCGAATATCCCCCCGAGGTGTACGGCGGGGCCGGAGTACACGTGACCGAACTGGTCCCGCAGTTGCGCCGGCTGTGCGACGTGACGGTGCACTGCATGGGCGCCGAACGCGGTGATGCGGTGGTCCATCAGCCCGATCCGATGCTCTACGCCGCCAATTCCGCCCTGCAGATGATGTCGGCGCAGTTGCGCATGGCCGATGCCGTCGGCGCGGTCGACGTGGTTCACTCCCACACCTGGTACACCGGGCTCGGCGGACATCTGGCCGCGAGTCTGTACGGCATCCCGCACGTCCTCACCGCGCATTCGCTGGAACCGCGCCGGCCGTGGAAGGCCGAACAGCTGGGCGGCGGTTACCGGTTGTCGTCGTGGTCGGAGCGCACCGCCATGGAGAATGCCGACGCGGTGATCGCGGTCAGCGAGGGCATGCGCCACGATGTGCTCGATGCCTACCCGACCGTCGATCCCGGGCGAGTACACGTCGTGCACAACGGGATCGACACGCGGGCCTGGTTCCCGGGCGGGCCGGTGCCCGAGGCCCGCGATGTCCTCGCCGAATTGGGGGTACGCGGCGATGCGCCGATCGCGGCGTTCGTCGGCCGCATCACCCGGCAGAAGGGGGTCGCCCACCTGCTCGCCGCGGCGCGCGATATCGACCCGGGGATTCAGCTGGTGCTGTGCGCCGGCGCACCGGATACGCCGCAGCTGGAGGCCGAGGCGGCCGCGGCGGTGCGCGAACTCGCGGCAACACGCGGCGGCGTGTTCTGGGTCCGCGATATGTTGCCGACCGAGCAGGTGCGCCAGATCCTCTCCGCCGCAAGCGTTTTCATCTGCCCCTCGGTGTACGAGCCGCTCGGAATCGTCAATCTGGAGGCGATGGCCTGCGGCACCGCGGTGGTCGCTTCGGACGTCGGCGGGATTCCGGAGGTGGTTCTCGACGGGCAGACCGGACGGCTGGCGCATTACGACCCGCAGGCGCCGCGCGACTTCGAACGAGACCTCGCCGACCTGGTGAACGACCTCGCCGGGGACGCGGAGACCGCGGCGCGATTCGGGGCGGCCGGCCGGGCACGCGCGACGGCCGAATTCAGCTGGGCGCAGGTCGCCGCCCGCACCACCGACCTCTACGACCGCATCCGCAAGGGCTGACGGCCGGGCAGGCAACGGTCGGCGGGCCGTAGCGCCCAGGACGTGACGGTCAGCGCGGTCATGACGCTCAGAATCCCGACTTCCGCGCGGGCGTAACCGGTGACCAGATGTGAGGCGATCGCGCCGGTGTAGACGAAAAACGTTCCGGCATAAGCCCATTCCTTGCACAGGGGAAGCCGGGGAGCGGCCAGCACGATCGCGGCCGGGATCTTCCACACGCCGAGCAACACCAGGAAATAGCGTGGGTACCCGAGCTGGGTGACCACATCGGTCACGAACGGGATGCGGGCGAGATCCCAGACGCCGCCCACCCCGGCCTCGGCGACAATGGCCGCGGTGGCGACCCGATAACCGACGGTGCGGTAGCGGCCGTCGGCTGTCGCGAGCACGGGTGAGCGGTCGCGGCGGGCAAGGCGTCCGATGGTGCCGGCCGACGTGGTCGTACCGGCCGGCGCGGAGCGGGAAAGACTGCGCATGGCTGCCTCCTGGCTGATGATGGTGAGTGGTCGCACTGATACGGCCGCACTTGATACGGCGTAGCGCGTGGCGAGGATGTGACCGGCATGAGCGAGCGCGAGCAGGCCCTGCAACGGCTGCACGACCAGCGGCCGCGATTACGGGCGCTCGCGCACCACATGCTCGGCTCGGCGACCGATGCCGAGGATGCCGTCCAGGAGACCTGGCTGCGCGTGCATCGCAGCCCGCCCCGCGCGGTCGGCAACCTCGATGCCTGGCTCACCACGGCCGTGGCGCACACCTGCCTGGATCTGTTGCGCACCCGACGGTCTCGGCCCGAACAGCCGAGCGGCACCCAGCTGCCGGATCCGCTGCTCGTCGCCGCCGACGGTCCCGCGGCGCCGGAAGAGCAAGCGCTGCTGGCGGATTCGGTCGGCCTGGCGATGCAGTTGGTGCTGTCACAGCTGGATCCGGCCGAACGTATCGCCTTCGTTCTGCACGACAGCTTCGCGGTGCCGTTCGATCACATCGCCGCGCTGTTGGACCGGACCCCGGCCGCCACCCGCCAATTGGCCAGCCGCGCTCGTCGCCGGCTGCGGGCCGCGCCGACACCCGACGGGGAACTCGCCGACCAGCGGGCGGTGGTGGAGGCATTCTTCGCGGCCGCCCGCCGTGGCGACTTCGAGGCTCTGGTGGCGCAGTTGGCCCCGGAGATCGTGCTGCGCGCCGACGCCGGTGCGGGAGGCGGCTGGGAAATTCACGGCTCGCGCGACACCGCCACCCGCGCCCTGCTGTTCGCCCGGCCGTCCTCGGATGTGCGGCCGGTGCTGGTGAACGGCGCCGCCGGTGCGGTGATCATGTTCGACGGGCAGCCCGGAGTGCTGCTCGCCTTCACGGTGACGAACGGACGTATCGCGGAGATCTACGTCTACGCCGACCGGGAGCGGGTTGCGGCTTTCTTCCGGTGAGCAGGGTGGTCGCCGGTCAGCGGTGGTAGGCCGCGACGGTGACCGAGGCCGTCACCGGCATCGCTTCGGGGAGGCCGGCGATCAGGTCGTCGCGGGATGTGGCGGCGTGGTGTGCCGACGGACCCATGCCGACCACATTCGCGATCGCGGCGTGATCGAGGGTCATCTCGTATTCGACCGTGACGCGTCCGGCAGGCCGGAAATCCGCGGACAGCGCGTCGGTCAGGCGCGCGTCCTTGTCCGTCTGCACGCCCACCATGTCCAACGGGGCGATGAGTTCGGCCAAGTGGCGCGGCGTGGGTGTGACGACGACGAAGGCGCCGCCGGGGCGCAGCACCCGCGCGACCTCGGCCGGATTGCGCGGGGCGAAGACGCACAGCACCCGGTCGAGCGCACGGTCCCGGATCGGCAGCCCCCGCCACACGTCGGCGAGGATCGATGCCGCCCGCGAATGGGCGCGAACGGCCCGGCGCGCCGCCGGTTTCGAGACGTCGAGTGCGATGCCGTGCGCGTCGGGCGCCGCCTCCAGCCCGGCGGCCAGGTAGTAACCGGTTCCGGCGCCGATTTCGAGGATCGTGCCGGTCGGTGCGCCGTCCGCGACGACGTCGGCCGTCGCGCGCGCGATCGGGTCGAAATGGCCCGCGCTCTGGAATCGCGCCCGGGCGTCCAGCATGTCGGCGGTATCGCCGGTCATCTTGGTCGCGGCGCCGGTCAGCAGGCTGACGTAACCCTGTTTGGCGATGTCGAAGCTGTGGCCCGACTCGCACACCAGGCGACGATCCCGGAGCTCGACGCCCGCACGGCATTCCGGGCAGGCCACCGCGGATGCGATCGAGGCCAAGGGTGAGGCGTGGTCTGTGGGCGGCTCCGGCGTCGTGCCCGGTGCCGCCTGCCGTGTTCCGCGGTTCGGTCCGGTCATGTGATCCGCCGGGCATTCTCGGCCGCCCGGTCGAGGAGGCCGACGCGACGGGCGCAGATCCAGCCGGTGACCCGGCCGGATCTGCGCGCGCGGGTTCGCGCCGGCAATTTCATCACCGGTGTATTTCGTTGGGTCGAGCGGCTAGCTGGTGACCGCGGTGAGCTCTTTACCGAGAGCTGCCGCTTCCTCCGGCGTGAGCTCGACGACCAAACGCCCGCCACCCTCGAGTGGAACCCGCATGACGATTCCACGCCCTTCCTTGGTTGCCTCGAGGGGACCGTCCCCGGTGCGGGGCTTCATGGCCGCCATCCTCTGCTCCCTCCAGATCCGCGCGGTCTGCTGCGCACTTCTCGGAACTAATGTGTTGTCACCAACAGGCAGCCGCCGGACGCGACAGGCATGTCCGGTTGGGCTGCACCACGCCTATTCTTCCTTATCAGCGAACCGGCCGGGTACCTGAGTTCGAAAACCGACCGGCGTGGCGCGTGATCAACGCCGCAGATCGACCCAGCAATCGGCCAGATGGTCATCGACCATTCCGGTCGCCTGCATCAATGCGTACGCCGTGGTCGGACCTACGAACCGGAACCCGCGCTTCTTGAGTTCTCTTGCGAGAGCGACGGATTCGGGTGTGACGGCGGGCACGTCGGACAGTTCGCGCGGGCGCGGGCGAGCGGGCGGCGCGAACGACCAGAGCAGCTCGTCCAGCCCGGGGCTCAACTCCCGCGCAACCCGGGCATTGGCGACACACGCAAGGATTTTGGCGCGATTGCGCACGATGCCTGGATCGGCCAGGAGCCGCTCCACATCGTCGTCCCCGAATTCGGCCACCCGGTCGATGGCGAATCCGGCGAAGGCCGCCCGGAACGCCGGCCGCTTGCGCAGGATCGTGATCCAGGACAGCCCGGACTGGAACGCCTCGAGACACATCCGCTCGAACAGCGCGTCGTCGCCGTGCAGCGGCCGGCCCCACTCGGTGTCGTGATAGTCCCGGTAGAGCTGCGAGGACTGCGACCAGCCGCAGCGCACCTTCCCGTCGTCCACCACCGCCTCGACGCTCATCGAAGCCCTCCGGCGGCCGATGGGGGGTCTCCCGGTAACGGCGGCGGCGCCCAGCCGGTCGCGGGTGTCTCCGTCGCCGGGGCGAATCCGGTCGTCGAGTCCGGCCCGGAGGGAGCGATGTAACCGGTGGTTCCAGCCACTCCCGCCTCGCTCGTGTTCTCCGACTCGGAGCGGACGGTCGTCGACCGGTCGGTCGGCGCCACACCGTCGTGCCCGGCGGAAGCCTGCGGGGTGGTGCCCTGCTCGACGAAGCCCGATGCCGGTGCCTGCGCGGTGGTGTCGGTCGGTGAAGCGACACCGACCGTGCCGGGGGCCTGCCCGATGCTGCCCGGATCACCGACAGTGGTCCCGGTGGGCGTGGCGGTGTGGGGGCCCGCGACGGTCGGGGCGGTGCCGGTAGCCGGTGCGTATCCGTTCGCCGGGTAGCCGGTTCCGGGGAAGGCAGTGCCGGGGAGGGCAGTGCCGGTGGGCATTCCCGACCCGGCGGGCAGGCTACCGAAACCACCGCCGGGGGCGAAGCTCGCGCCCGGGGTGAAGCCGGTGCCGGAGCTATCGGCAGGAATCTGACCGGTCGCACCGCCGACAGCCGGGGTGCCTGGACCGGCCGAAGCCGGTCCGCCTAGACCGTGGGGAGTCGCGCTGCCGGGACCGGCGAAGGTGGCGCCGCCGGGACCCGCGAAGGTGGCGCCGCCGGGACCCGCGAAGGTGGCGCCGCCGAAGAAGGTACCGGTGCTGAAGTTGGTGGTCGTGCCGTTGCCGGCGGCCGGGGGAGTGTCCGTGGGAGGGAGCGTGCTTCCCGTATTCGGTTGCGCCGGTGTGATTTCGGGTTCCCCGGCGGCGGATGGGTAGGTGCTGCGGCTGCGCTCGAGTTGCATTTCCAGCTCGTCGATCCGGGCGGCCAATCGGCTCAGCGCCCAGTCGACCTCGCCCGCCTTATATCCCCGGAACACCTGCTGGAACCGCAATGCGCGCACATCCGATCCGCGAATACCCGCGGCGGGCAGCACCGTCACCGTTGTCCCCTCCGGCAGCGGCCCCAATTCCTCCCCGCGCCCGAACACCGCACTGGCCACCAGGAACAGCAACGCGGCCACCAAGCCGACGATGAGCACGTACAACAGCAGCGTGAGCATAGGTCGAGCTTAGGTGGCGACACCGACAGCGATCTCGGCAGCTGTGGCGGGCCGGTACCGCCCTACAGGTGACGGGTGGTGTCGATGCCCAGCGACATGCCCGCCAGCCCGCGGCGGCGCACCGCCAATTTATCGGCGATCCCTTGAAGGGCCTGTGCCGCGGGGTTTTCCGGGTCGCTCAGCACGATCGGGGTGCCCTCGTCACCGGCCTCGCGCAATTCCTGGGTGATCGGAATCTGGCCGAGCAGTGGCACCTCGGCGCCGACCGCGCGGGTGAGCCGGTCGGCGACGGCCTGGCCGCCGCCCGACCCGTAGAGCTCCATGCGGGATCCGTCGGGCAGATCCAGCCACGACATGTTCTCCACCACACCGGCGATGCGCTGGCGGGTCTGCAGGGCGATGGCCCCGGCCCGTTCGGCGACCTCGGCGGCGGCCGGCTGCGGCGTGGTCACCACCAGGATCTCGGCGTTGGGAATGAGCTGAGCGATGGAGATCGCGACGTCACCGGTGCCGGGCGGCAGGTCCAGCAGCAGCACGTCCAGATCGCCCCAGAACACGTCGGCCAGGAACTGCTGCAGCGCCCGGTGCAGCATCGGGCCGCGCCACACCACCGGGGTATTGCCCTGGGTGAACATGGCGATCGAGATGACCTTCACGTCGTGGGCGACCGGCGGCATGATCATCCGCTCGACCTGCGTGGGCCGCTGGTCCGTGCCGAGCATGCGCGGTACGGAATGGCCGTAGATATCGGCGTCGAGCACGCCGACCGACAGACCGCGCGCGGCGAGCGCGGCCGCGAGATTGACGGTGACGCTCGACTTTCCGACACCGCCCTTACCGGAGGCGACCGCGTACACGCGGGTCAGCGATCCGGGCTGGGCGAACGGGATCACCGGGTCGGCGGAATCGCCGCGCAGCTGCTTGCGCAGTTCGGTGCGCTGCTCGTCGCTCATCACATCGAGGTCGACGGTCACGGCACCGACGCCCGCGACGTCGGCCACCGCCTTGGTGACCATCTCGGTGAGCTTGGTGCGCAGCGGGCAGGCCGCGGTCGTCAGATAGATCTCGACGTGCACACTGCTGTCGTCGCGGACCGAGACGCTCTTGACCATGCCGAGTTCGGTGATCGGCTTGCGGATCTCCGGGTCGTCCACCTTTGCGAGCGCGCCCCGCACATCCGTTTCCGTAACCACTGGCATAGCCGTGAGTCTAGCGACCGGAGCGACGGGGCCGGAGGCGGCAGCCTGCGTAACCCCGGAGGCCGCCGCGTAGGTCGCCATAGACACAGCGACCGGAGCGACGGGTTTGTTTTGGGCGGCAGCCTGGGCCCGTCACCGTCCGGCTCAGATTCGCGGCAGCTGGCTGGGCTTGGGCGCCACACCCGTGCGGTACGCGACCTCCCACGCCATCACATTGGCGACGTAGGCCATCGAGTTGTTGTAGCGCATGATCGCCTTGGACTGCTGCGACAGATCCGTCATGTTCAGTCCGCCCGAGCAGAGGTAGTTGCCCGCGGTCAAGGCGGCGTCGAACAGATTCTGCGGATCGGCGATGCCGTCTCCGTCGCCGTCTCCGGCGAATTTGCGCCACGTCTCGGGCAGGAACTGCATCGGGCCGACCGCGCGGGTGAAGCCCTGCATACCGCCATCGAGGTCGTCGCCGTTCGCGTGCACGACGTTGTTGCCCGCCAGGCTGCCGTCGAGGACGGGCCCGTAGATCGGGTCGAGCGCGACACCCTTGGAATCGGCCTTGCCGTAGGCGTGATGCGATTCGACCTGTCCGATACCGGCCAGCACGGACCACGGCATGTGGCAGTCCGGTTCCTCCTGGGCCAGAATGCGTTCCGCGTTCTGGTATGCCGCGTAGGCGATGCCGGGCATACCGTTCGGTCCGGGCGGCAGATCGGCAGCGACCCGGCCTTCCGGCTGCGCAACGGTTTTCACGATCGGCGGGCCGGGATGCTTTGCGGCGCGCATCATTTCGTCCGGCGCGGCCTGCTGGTCGACGGCCTGCTGGGCGTCCGGAGTGTGTTGCGGCAGAGCCACAGCGGTGAATTCGCCGGTGTTGACCTCGGCGGCGGAGGCGCCGACGGCGACGAGTCCCGCGGGGACGAGTCCGGTCAGAGCGATAACGGATCCGCGCCGGACAGGGGTGGCCGGCTGCTTACGGTGACGTCCCACGATGTGGTGACCCTCCAATGCTCGCTGTGAGCTTTTCGTGACACAACGAGATCAGATTACCGCATCCGAGACCTTTTCGTTACTGCTTCGTGACCGCCTGTCCCGTTTACGCCGAAACCCCCGCCTCAGCGGGGGTTTCGGATCGTAGCGGGGGTATCGAGCGACTACTGCGGCGGCGCCGGCGGACCCGGCAGGACGGGCAGCGGGACGACGATTCCGAACGGCAGCGTGATTCCCGGCTGCTGGGTCGGGCTCGGTGGCGCCGCCGGTGCGGGCGCGGCAGCCTCCGGGCCGGGTTCCGGTGTCTTGGAAGGCGTTTGCGACTGCTGCTCGGGCGCGGCCGGTGCCGGTGCCCCGTCCGGCTGTGCCGGTGCCCCGGGCTGGCTGCCGGGCGCCGGCTGGCCCTGCGGCTGCGTGCACGCCGGGGCCGCCGGCTTCGGTGCGTTCGGATCGGCCGGGGCCGCATTCTGATTCGCGGGCGCGTTCGGATCGACGGGCTTGCCCTCGGCGGCCTGCGGATCGATCGGGCGCACCGGGTCGCCCGCCGCCCAGCGCTGAGTCTGCGCGGGTGCGGCCGGTTGTGCGGGTTGCCCGGGTTGCGGCATCGGCGCCGGCACCACGGCCGGATCGCACGGATTCGGCTTCGGCGGCGGGCAGAAGATGCCGCACGGAATCGGCGGCAGCCCCGGAATATTGATCATCACCTGGGTCGGCTGCTGCGGCGTCGGCGCGGTGGGGGTGGCCTGCGACGGCGGTGCGGTGGTGGTCGGAATGCTGCCGTTGGCGGCGAGGATGTCCGGGCCCGCGGGCGGGGCCTGCATCGTGCCCGGCGGAATCAGATCGGGCGAGATCTGCACCTGGGTAGGCGCGCCGCCGGTCTTGTAGGCATTGGCCCAGCTCAGCACGTTGGCGGCGTAGGCCATCGAGTTGTTGTAGCGCAGGACCGCGCGCAGTTCCTGCTGCGGGTCACGCAGATTCAGCCCGCCCGAGCACAGGTACTTGCCCGCGGCCAGCGACGCGTCGAAGACGTTGTTCGGATCCGCGACGCCGTCGCCGTTACCGTCGGACGCGTACAGCGACCAGGTGCCGGGCAGGAACTGCATCGGGCCGACCGCCCGCACGAAATTGCCGTCGGCGGCCTTGATGACCTCGTTACCCGGCAGCGTGCCATCCAGCGACGGCCCGTAGATGGTGCCGATGGTCGTGCCCGCGGCGTCGGTGCGGCCGTGCCCGGCGTGATTGGACTCGATGCGCCCGATCCCGGCGAGCAGACTCCAGCTCAGACCGCAGTTCGGCTCCGAGGACTGCAGTGTCAGTTCGGCATTGCGATAGGCGGCGAGCACGATCTCCGGAATTCCGAAGGCTCCGCTACCGCCCGGCAACGCGATGTCCTGCAGCGGCACGGTACCGCCGAACAACGGCGCCCCATCCGCGGGCGCCGTCATAGCTCTGAGTTTGCGAGGAGGTTCGGGAGCGGCGGGTACCAGCCCCACCGCCTCGGGGTCGGAGTTGCCGGCGTCGGTGGGGGAGCTTGCTGCCGCCAAGCGCGCCTCGGCCGTCTTGGGCGCACTGGTTCGCGCGGTCGTGTGCGCCGCCGAACCTGTAGCCATCAAACCCGCAACCACCAGCGCCGATACGGTAATCGGTCCAGACATTCGCATCGGCACAACCAATCCCCTCGTAGTCGTTGAGCGACCTGATTCGCGCGGGGCCGCCACGGACAACGTGATCCAGGTTACCTGTCGGTCAGCACCTTGTTATCGATAATTGCGGTCAGCTGCCATCTATTTGAGGCGAAATCGGTACTCGACCCCTCTTTCGATCGGTACTTTTCTTGGACTTCGCCGTCTCGACAGCATCTTCGTCGTCCAGAGGCGCATGGAGTTGGAGCCGCGCCAGAGCGTCCTTGATGTCTTCGAGTTCGCGGCGCAGATAGTCGCGAGTAGCCACCTCGCCCACCGCGATCCGCAGCGCCGCCAGCTCCCGGGCCAGGAATTCGGTGTCCGCCTTGGTCTGTGCCGCGCGGCGGCGATCCTCCTCGAGAGATACCTTGTCGCGGTTGTCCTGCCGGTTCTGGGCCAGCAGGATCAGCGGTGCGGCATACGCGGCCTGGGTGGAGAAGGCCAGGTTGAGCAGGATGAACGGATACGGATCCCACTGCAGGCTGACCGCGAAGACGTTGAGCCCGATCCAGACCACGACCACGACCGACTGCAACAGCAGATAACGACCGGTCCCCAGAAACCGGGCCACGGTCTCGCTGCCCCGCGCCACGGCCTCGGGGTCGATCTCGAATCGGAACCGCGATTCGACAGGTGTTTCCAAGCGCTGCCGGGCGATCGGCTTGTCCGGGCGGCTCGCGCGTTCGCTGCGCTCACTCATGCTTTCGCCCTTCCGGCTGCCGCTTCAGCGGCCTCCGCCGCGCGCCCCGCCGTTGCGATCGAATGAATGGTGCTCGCCGGTTCGGAGGCGTCCTCGTCCTGTTCGCGCCAGTCCTCGGGCAGCAGATGGTCCAGCACGTCGTCGACGCTCACCGCGCCGAGCAGGTGATTCTCCTCGTCCACCACCGGCCCGCAGACCAGGTTGTAGGTCGCGAAGTAGCGGGTGACCGCCGTCAGCGCGGCATCGGGATGCAGCTGGGTGAGGTCGCTGTCGACCAGCCCGCCCACCATGGTCGCGGGCGGTTCCCGCAGCAGGGCCTGGGTGTGCACACAACCCAGATAGCGGCCGGTCGGCGTCGCGGTCGGCGGGCGGACCACGAACACCATCGACGCCAACGCCGGAGTCAGGTCGGGGTTGCGGATACGGGCCAATGCCTCGGCGACGGTCGCCGCGGGGGTCAGCACCACCGGGCGCGGCGTCATCATGCCGCCCGCGGTGTAGGGCGAATATTCGAGCAGGCGCCGCACCGGCTCCGATTCCTCCGGATCCATCAGTGCCAGCAGTGCCTCGGCCTCGCCGGTGGGCAGCTCGCCGAGCAGGTCGGCGGCGTCGTCGGGGTCCATCGCCTCGAGCAGATCGGCCGCGCGTTCGACACCCAGATTCTGCAGCACGTCGACCTGGTCGTTCTCCGGAAGTTCCTGCACCACGTCGGCGAGTCGTTCGTCGTCGAGGGCCCGGGCCAGTTCGATCCGGCGCTTCTCGGGCAGTTCGCGCAGCAGATGCGCCACGTCGGCCGGGCGCAGGCCCTCGAACTGGCCGAGCAGCTGGGTGACGTCCTGACCGGGCAGATTCAGTTCGTGCTGGGTCAGCCCGCGCACATCCGACCACTCGACCACGTGCACCTCGCGCCGCCGGCCCAGGCGCCGATGTCCGCGCACCGCCACCCGAGAGAGCACCCAGTCGCGGGTGCGGCTCTGTTCGATGCCGAGGTCGACGACGAAGACGTCCACCCCCTCGAGGTCCGGGAGTTCCGGATCGACGACGCGCACCTTGGAGTCGAGCACCTGCGCCAACGCCAGCATTTCGCCGGGCCGCTGTTCGAAGCGGCGCAGGCTCACGGTGCCGGTGTTGAGGTTGACCGAGTTCGGCTCGATCGCGTTGACCCGGAGCATCGGGACGAAAATACGTTTGCGCGTGGGTAATTCGACCAGCAGTCCCAGCACCCGGGGTTGCTGGCGGTCGTAGCGGATGGAGATCACCACGTCCCGCAGACGGCCGATAGACTCGCCGTCCGGACCCAGTACCACCAGGCCCGCCAGCCTGGCGGCGAAAACTTTCGTTGCTGCCATAAGTGCAAGGCTATGTGGTGCAGCCCCGCGAGACGATTCAGGAGCCGCCCATGTCAACGCGTCGATCGGTGCTAGCCGTACCCGGCAGTAATCTTCGGATGATCGACAAGGCCAAAGGTTTGCCCGCCGACGAGATCTTTCTCGACCTCGAGGATGCCGTCGCTCCGCCCGCCAAGGCCGCCGCCCGCGCCAATATCGTGGCCGCGCTGAACTCGCCCGGCTGGGGCAATCAGATCAAGGTGGTGCGGGTCAACGACTGGACGACGGAATGGACCTACGCCGACGTCATTTCGGTGGTCGAGGGCGCCGGCCGCGATCTGGACGCGATTCTGCTGCCCAAGGTGCTCGACGGCGCCCAGGTGCGCGCGCTCGATCTGCTGCTGACCCAGTTGGAGAAGGCCAACGGCCTCGAGGTGGGCCGCATCGGCATCGAGCCGCAGATCGAGAACGCGCAGGGACTGCGCAACATCGACGAGATCGCCACCGCCAGTCGGCGCGTGCAGACCCTGGTCTTCGGTCCCGCCGACTTCATGGCCAGTATCAACATGCGCACCCTGGTGGTCGGTGAACAGCCCGAGGGCTACGCGCCCGGCGACGCCTACCACCACATTCTGATGACCATCCTGCTCGCCGCCCGGGCCCACGGCCTGCAGGCCATCGACGGTCCCTATCTGCAGATCCGCGATCTCGACGGCTTCCGCCGCGCCGCGTCCCGCACCGCGGCCCTCGGTTTCGACGGCAAATGGGTGCTGCACCCCACGCAGGTCGAGGCGTGCAACGAGATCTTCAGCCCGCGCCAGGCCGATTACGACCGCGCCGAGGAGATCCTCGACGCCTACGCGTATCACACCTCGACCGCCGGCGGCGCCCGCGGCGCGGTCATGCTCGGCGACGAGATGATCGACGAGGCCAGCGCGAAGATGGCGCAGGTCGTCGCGGAGAAGGGCCGGGCCGCGGGGATGGCCCGCAGCACGAGTTTCGTCCCGCCGCAGGCATAGCGACAACTCACAATCGGCCCGCCCGGGTGTCGTGAAACCTTCCGAAAGGTAGGCGGATCCGGCGACCGGTGGCTGCGGCGTGCTTACGCTCCAGCGCAGCCGAGCGTTGAGGAGTGTGGCTTGTCCGAGCTAACCGTGGATGTGGCGGCATACACGCGGTCCCTGGTGGGATATGCCTACCGAGTCGAGGACTACTACGAGGTCGGGCGGGAGAAGATTCGCGAGTACGCCCGGGCGGTGCAGGATCACGGCCCGGTGCACTGGCGGGAGGCGGCCGCCGCGGAGTACGGCTACGGCGCGGTGGTCGCGCCGCCCACGTTCCTGTCGATTCCCGCGATGCTGGCCAATCGCCGGCTGTTCGAACGCGTCATCACCGGCTACGACGTGTACGTGCAGACCGATCAGGTTTTCGAGTTCCATCGGCCGGTGGTCTCCGGTGATCGTCTGGTGAGCGACGTCGAGGTCGCCGCGGTGCGCACCATCGCCGGAAAGGATCTGATCACCGTCACCAACACCTTCACCGATCAGTTCGACGAGGTCGTCCATGTGATGCACACGACCGCGGTCGGTGTGACCGGCGACGATATCGACGCGGGTATCGGCGGTGCGATCGAACGCGTGATCATGCACGGCGTCGGGGCGCCGTCGGCGGCGCAGGGGCTTTCCGAGGCGGAAGTGCTGGAAGCCGCCGTCGCGCCCAGCCGCGACCACCGTTACTCCGAGGTATCGCGAAAGCGCGTACTGCACAATGTCATTCGCTTCGACGAGGTCGCGGTGGGCGACGAGCTCCCGCCGCGCACCGCGCGGGTCACCCGCGGTGATCTGGTGAACTACGCGGGTGTCTCGGGTGACGCCAACCCCATCCACTGGCACGACGGCGTCGCCGCGCTCGCGGGCCTGCCCGACGTCATCGCGCACGGCATGCTCACGATGGGGCTCGGGGCGGGCTTCGTCACCGGATGGCTGGGCGACCCCGGAGCGCTGACCCGATACGCGGTGCGGCTGTCGAACTACACGATCGTGGATGCCCGGTCGGCGGGCGTCGTCGAATTCAGCGGCCGGATCAAATCCCTCGATCCGCAGGCCCGCACCGCCGTCGTGGTGGTCGTCGCGAAGTCGGCGGGCCGCAAGATATTCGGTCTGGCCACCGCCGAGGTCCGCTTGGCGTGAGGCGGACTCGTCCGGGTCGATGCATGCGGTCCCCCCGGTGTGATCCTCGGCGGCGCGATGTCCGATTTGCTGCCCTTCGGCGGTAAAATCGGACACGCGGTGCGCCGCTGAGTCGTCGCATCCAGCCGCAGCGGCGATATCGACCTAGGATCGTGGAGTTATGACCAATCCGTTGGGTAGTCCGAATCGCAATCGGCCCGGCTTGCCGACGCCGCCGTCGGGGTGGCCGGTCGCCTCCTATCCGACCTACGCCGAGGCGCAGCGGGCGGTCGACTATCTGGCCGACAACCAGTTCCCGGTGGAGAACATGACCATCGTGGGTGTCGATCTGATGCAGGTCGAACGAGTGCTGGGCCGGCTGACCTGGGGCAAAGTCATTGGCGGCGGCATGGTTTCGGGCGCCTGGCTGGGCCTGTTCCTGGGGTTGCTGCTGAGCCTGTTCACCACGGGCGGCGTGATCGGGCCGCTGGTGGTCGGCCTGGTCGGCGGCATCATCTTCGGGCTCATCTCGGCGGTGATCCCGTACGCCGCCACCCGCGGCACCCGCGACTTCGCCTCCACCATGCAGCTGGTCGCCGGCCGCTACGACGTGCTGTGCGACCCGAAGGTGGCCGAGCAGGCGCGGGATATGCTGGCGCGCCTGGCGCTGTAGGGCTCTGGCACGCTCTAGGGCTATGGAACTCGATCAGGTGCGGTCCGCGGTACTGACGCATTTCGGCATCCCCCGGACAGGGTCGGGATTCGACGACACCCGCTTCGATTCCGCGTCGGTGACCTTCCTCGGCCTGGAGCCGATCGACATCCTGCGCATCCCCGACGGCGAGTTCGTGCACTACGTCACCCTCGGCGGCTCCCGGCATCCGATGACCGACTCCGCGGCGGCGCTGGCCGACCCCGTGCTCGGCCCGCGCGCCGAATTGGTGCTGACGCTGCGCGGCGGAGCCGGTGCCCAGGCGGGCCTGCCGCGCGGACTCGGCGTGCTGATCGCCGCGCCCGCGGTGGAAGGCGTTGTGCTGCAACCGGATGCGCTGCTCGACCTCGGAGAACCGTTGTGGCACAACGCTCCCTTCACCGCGGTCCTGCTGGGCGAGGCCGATATCGCCGAGGTGGCACTGCCGGATCCCGCCGATCCGGTGCGATTCCTGTCGGTCGCGCCGATCACCGCCACCGAGGCGGCGTGGGTGCGGGTGCGTGGGGCCGCGGCGCTACGGGACGCGTGGGCCGAAGCGGGGATCGACATCCGGGATCCGCACCGGGCCGCCGCGAATCTGTAAGCCCGCGCGGGCACCCGGCGGCGAAACGTCCAGCCTCACAACCACTTGTTGCGCCGCAGCGCGACGAACAGCCCACCGCAGATGACCAGGATCACGATCCACACCATCCCGTATCCGTAGGTCCACGACAGCTCCGGCATATGGGTGAAGTTCATGCCGTAGATGCCGGCGATCATGGTCGGCACCGCGGCCATCGCGGCCCAGGCCGAGATCTTGCGCATATCCGTGTTCTGCTGCACGCTGACCTTCGCCAGCGCCGCGTTGATCAGCGCGCTGAGCGCTTCGTCGAAATCGCTGATCCGCTCGGCGACCGCGGTGTGGTGGTCGGCGACGTCACGCAGATAGCGGCGGATCTCCTTCGGCATCGGCAGTTCCGAACTGCGGCTGAGCACCTGTAGCGGCAGCGCGAGCGGGTTGACCGCCCGCCGCAACTCGACCACCTCGCGCTTGAGCTGATAAATGGCCTCGATGGTGAGCCGGCTGCGCGGGGTGAAGACCTCTTCCTCCATGCCCTCGACATCGTCTTCGACCGACTGAGTCACCAGGAGATACGTATCCACCACATGGTCGGCCACGGCGTGCAGGACCGCGCCCGGTCCCAGCGCCAGGCGTTCGGGATGCTTCTCCATCTCCTCGCGGACCACCTTCAGCGCGGTGTGCTCGCCGTGGCGGACGGTGACCACGAAATTCGCGCCGATGAAGATCATGATCTCGCCGGTCTGCACGATCTCGCTGACCGAGTTGGGGTCGTGTTCGAGGTATTTCACGGTGCGCAACACCAGGAACAGGGTGTCGTCGTAGCGTTCCAGTTTGGGGCGCTGATGGGCGTGCACGGCGTCTTCGACCGCGAGTTCGTGCAGGCCGAAGATCTCGCCCACCTCGGTCATCTGGTCGGCGTCGGGAGCGTGCATGCCCACCCAGACGAAGCCGTCGCCGCGCTCGCGCACCTGTGCCAGCGCGGCCGCCGGGGTCACATGTCCGGACTGGCGGCGGCCGTCGATATAGACGCCGCAATCGACGATCGCGCGGGCGGTGGGAACCGGAATCCGGGGCAGCTGCGGCCCGCGCCGCGACCTCCCGGAGCCACGGAACGGGGGAAACGGCGGTATCGAGGGCACGCCCCGGATGCTAGTTGGGCAAGATGGAACGCGTGCGTATCGACCTCCACACCCATTCGACCGCATCCGACGGCACCGAGACTCCCGGCGATCTGATGCGCGCGGCCGCGGCGGCGGGGCTGGACGTGGTGGCGATCACCGATCACGACACCACCTCCGGATGGGACGAGGCGGTCGCCGCGCTGCCGGCGGGGCTGCGGTTGGTGCGCGGGATGGAGATGTCCTGCGTCGGTATGGGGGAGGACGGCTGGCCGGTGCCGGTGCATCTGCTGGCCTATCTGTTCGATCCGGCCGATGCCGCGTTCGCCGCAGAACGCGAGCGGTTGCGTACCGAACGCGTCTCGCGAGTGCGCGCGATGGCCGATCTCATGGTGGCCGATGGCCTGCCGATCGACCCGGACGCGGTACTCGCCGCGGCGGGTCCGGCAGCGGGACGCCCACATCTGGCGCGAGCGCTGGTCGAGGCCGGTGTGGTCCCGACCGTCGGCGCGGCCTTCGACGATCTGCTCGCGCCGCGCGGCCGCTATTACGTCGAGAAGGCCGACACGCCGTTGCGGCAGGCGGTGGAGATGGTGGCCGCGGCCGGTGGGGTGACCGTGGTCGCGCACGCGCGCGCCCGCACCCGGGGGCGGCTGCTGGCGCTCGACGACATCCGCGATCTGGCCGAGCACGGGCTGGGCGGAGTCGAGATCGATCACCCCGACCACAATCCCGCCGACCGGGCGGTGCTGCGCGAGCTGGCGCGCGAACTGGACCTCATCGGCACCGGATCCTCGGATTACCACGGCGCCGACAAACCCGTGGGTTTGGGCGAATGCCTCACGGACGCAGAGCAATTCGAGCGTCTGGCCGAGAAGGCCAGCGGCGTCGCGGTGGCCGCCTCGTGAGGGTCGTGCGGGCGCTCAGCGGAACGGTGGCCGCCGGACTGGTGGTGCTGGCGGCGGTCGTCGTCGGCGCGGCGGTCCTGGGGGTGCGGCGCGGATTTCCCGGGCCGGGGGCGAGCAGTGTCGGCTGGCATATCGGAATGGCGGGGCTGGCGCTCGGCGCGCAAATTTTTTCCGACCGGCGTCGGGGAATTCCGGCGTTTTTCGGATCTCTGGTCGTCTTTGTGGCGGCGGGTTACCTATTGGTTACGCAATGGTGGAATTGATCTCCGCGTAACAGTTGCGGCCGGATGAATTGTGGCCGAATATTTTCCTTTGTGAGCGTGCGTAGCCGGTCCACTATTCGCGCGGAATCCGAGTTCGCGGCGGAGACGTCCGCCGACGTGCTGGTGGTGGGTGGCGGCCCGGCGGGTGCCTGGGCGGCGTTGACGGCGGCGACGGCCGGAGCGCGCGTGATCCTGGTCGACAAGGGTCGTTGCGGGGAATGCGGTCCGACGTCGAAAGGCGTTGTCGCGCTGTGGGATATCCCGCCCGGGCCGGAGCGGGAGCGAGCGCTGGCGCACAGTCTCTCGCGCGGCGGTGACCTCGGTGATCCCGAGTGGATGGACCGGGTGCTCGGCGAGACCCATCACCGCATCGCCCACCTGCTGCGCTGGGGATACCGGCAGGCCGGAGACGGGCCGTCGACGCGCGTCCACCTCGAGGGCCGGCGGTATCTGGCGGCACTGCGGCGCACGCTGTTCCGATTGGGTGTCCAGGTCGTCGATCATCATCCGGCGCTGTATCTGCTGGTCGACGCCGATGGCGCGGTGTGCGGGGCCGGTGGGCTCGCCGGTGACGACCGATACCGCGGCTGGACGATCCGCGCGGGTGCGGTGGTGCTCGCGACGGGTGGGTGCGCGTTTCTGGCCGGTGGCGCGGGAACCGATGTCGATACCGGTGAGGGCCTGCTGATGGCGGCGGAGGCGGGCACCGAATTGTCGGGCATGGAGTTCTCCGGCGCCTACGGTCTCGCGACGATGAGCGATCTGCGTGAGCCCCGGTTCGCCTCGCTGTACGACGAATCGGGGGCTCGCATCGACGGGGACGACTTCACCGTCCGGTCCGCGGCCCTCACCGCGCTGGCGGAGGGGAGGGCGGTCTACGCCGACATTCCGCCGGAGTCCGCGGTACGGTACGGCCCCGCGTCGGCGGCGCCACCGGGTACCACGGCGGTGCCCGCGAGCGCCGACGCGTCGCCGCCGGCCGGCCGGGTGCGTCTGCGTCCGGTCCTGCAGGGCACCGTGCGTGGTTCCGGTGGGATCAAGCTGACCGGCTTCGATTGCGCCACAACGGTTTCCGGACTCTATGCCGCGGGTGACGTGGCATCTCGGGAACCGATCACCGGTGCGGTCGGCGGGTTCGACGGGCACGGCGGCGGGTGGGCGATCTCGTCCGGAATGTGGGCCGGATCGGGCGCGGCGCGGTTCGCTCGCCACCGGGGCCGCGTCGGCGACGCGCGGCCGGTTCCGGGGGCCGGGCTGAATTCCCATCCCGGCGACGATCCGCGCGCGGACATCGATCCCCGTGCGGTGATCGGGCTGGTGCAGGAACATACGTTGCCGCTGCGGCGCAGCTATTGGCGCAGTGCGGGCAGCCTGCGCGACAGCATCGCCGAACTCGACGCGATGTGGCCGGTCACCGAATACGGGCTCGGCGGCACCGGCGCCGATCAGGTGCGGGCCCGGCAGGCCGCGGCCTTGCTGGCGGTGGCCCGCTGGACGAAGTACAGCGCCTTGGCGCGCACCGAGACCCGCGGCCTGCATCGGCGCACCGATCATCCCGGCCCGGCCCGCAACTGGCGGCGCCGCCTGCTGACCGGCGGCGTGAACGAGATCTGGGTGCGCCCGGCGTAGCGGACAGGCCCGGAGGCGCCAGCCTGCGTGACCCTGAGCTCACATCGGCGTTCCGGGTGGCGGTGGGACTGTTCACCGCTGCTTCCCAGCAGGGGCGAGTTTCCCCTTACGCGCAGGTAATTCGGGGGCCCTACCCTCGGAAGATGGCAGTAGACACCCGCCCTCGGGCCGGCCCCGCATCGAGGGGATCGTGCCCCGGTCGAGGAGCGATTTTGCAACTCCCTGTCCGTACTGGCAGAATGTTGCGGATTCCCGGCCGACGCCACCGCCCGGTCCGGGACGGTTGGTGACCTTCGGTTCGTGACGCACGGCTCCGATCCGCGGATCACCCCGCAGCCTTGCCCGGACCACCCGTCCGGTTCTCGCTCGACGGATCGTGCGCGGCCAGATCGCAAAGAAGCAAGCCCGCAAAGGCGCTAATCACCGAACGGTTTTGCGCGGCCACGTGAACGCGCGGTCGGCGCACATCGTTCGAATTTCGAAGAACTTTTATACGAAAACCCGGCGGTAACCGTGAGCCGGTTCAGCCCGGACCGAGCAGGAGTGAAATCGTGTCATCTGTGACTGACGCACCGAATGCCACTACAGCGAGCCGTGAAACCGATACGACCGATCTGTCCGCTATCACGCACGAGGAAATTTTCGCCGGCCATCTCGGTGGCAAGCTTTCGGTGGAATTGTCCGCACCGCTGGAGACCCAGCGTGATCTGTCCATCGCGTACACGCCGGGCGTCGCGGAGGTGAGTCGCGCCATCCACAAGGACGAGGCGCTGGCCAAGCGCTACACGTGGACCGACCGTCTGGTGGTCGTGGTCAGCGACGGTACCGCGGTCCTCGGCCTGGGTGACATCGGTCCGCGTGCGTCGCTGCCGGTCATGGAGGGCAAGGCCGCGCTGTTCAAGAAGTTCGCCGGTCTGGACTCGATTCCGATCGTGCTCGACACCAAGGATGTCGACGAGATCGTGGAAACCCTGGTGCGCCTGCGTCCGAGCTTCGGTGCGGTGAACCTGGAGGACATCTCCGCCCCGCGCTGCTTCGAGATCGAGAAGCGCGTCGTCGAGGCGCTGGACTGCCCGGTCATGCACGACGACCAGCACGGCACCGCCATCGTGGTGCTGGCGGCGCTCAACGGCGCCGCCAAGGTGCAGGGGCGCGATATCGCCGACCTGAAGGTGGTCGTCTCCGGTGCCGGTGCCGCGGGTGTGGCCTGCTCGAACATCCTGCTGGCCGCCGGCGTGTCGGATGTGGTGGTGCTCGACTCGAAGGGCATCGTCAGCCGGGACCGCACGGACCTCAACGAGGTGAAGGCCGATCTGGCCGCCCGCACCAACCCGCGTGGCGTCACCGGCGGTGCGGCCGAGGCGCTGGCCGGTGCGGATGTGTTCCTGGGCCTGTCGGCCGGGACCATCGCCGAGGAACTGATCGCCTCGATGGCGCCGGAGTCCATCGTGTTCGCCATGTCGAACCCCGATCCGGAGATCCACCCGGAGGTCGCGCGCCGCTACGCCGCCATCGTGGCGACCGGCCGCAGCGACTTCCCGAACCAGATCAACAACGTGCTCGCCTTCCCGGGCGTGTTCAAGGGTGCGCTGGATGCCGGTGCGCGCCGGATCACCGAGGGCATGAAGGTGGCCGCCGCCAACGCCATCTTCGGTGTGGTGGCCGACGAACTCTCGGTCGACAAGATCATCCCGAGCCCGCTCGATCCCCGGGTCGCTCCGGCGGTCGCCGAGGCCGTGGCCGCGGCCGCGCGCGCGGAAGGCGTTGCGTAACACCAGGTTCGACCACAGCGAGGGCGCCCCGGGAACTCCCGGGGCGCCCTCGCCGTATTCGGATGCCGACGCGCTGCCGCTACTTCTTGTGGCAGGCCTTGCGGTAGTCGATCATCGGCTGCCGCACCCCGCGAAAGTCCTTCAGCTCCTGCTGGTGGCCCTGGCGGTAGGCCTGCATCTCGGCCTTGCGCTGATCCTTCGGCATACCCTTCACCTTGGCCAGCTCGGCGGCCAGATCCGGGTGGCCCGCCAGGAATGCCGCGACCTGCGGGGCGGTCTGGGCCTGGACCTGGGCGCGTGCCTGCGGGCTGCACTGCGGGGCGTCGGCCGAGGCGACGCCGGGCACGGCGACGGCGAGGGCGGCGATTCCGGCGGTGCCGGCCAGCAGGGCGGCGACAGTGCGCTTCATACCGGTAACTCCATTCGTGACGGGAACGTGTCGGGTCCGAATCTGCGCGCCGAATCTGAAAGGACCCTGAAAACGCCGAGTGGGCCGGACGGATCTTCAGCCGAACTTCAGAAAGGCGGGCGGCCTTCGGCGCTCACCGCGCGGCCGGTGTGACCATCGGCCGAGGGCGGGGCCGGCGGAAGCGTCAGTACGAATACCGCGCCGGCGGTTCCGGGCGGCGGCTCGACGCAGCGGAGGTCACCCCCGTGGGCCCGGGCGATCCCGCGCGCGATGGCCAGGCCCATACCCGCGCCGTCGCGGCGCCGGTCGCGGGCGGCGTCGAGGCGGACCAGGCGGTCGAAGATGTGCTCGCGTTCCGCGGCGGGCACGCCCGGCCCCGTATCGGCGACACGGATTTCGGCCATGGGGGGCAGGGTGTCCCGCCGGCCGCCGGGCGTGCCGGGCTCGACGACGGTGACACTCACCGTTCCGTCCTGTCCCATGGCCTGGCAGGCGTTGGCCAGGAGGTTGACCAGGATCTGGCCGATGCGTTCGGGGTCGGCGACCGCCGGCACCGAGGGGCCGGTGAGCCGGAAAGCTGTGCCGGGATGCAGGACTCGCATCCGGTCCAGCTGGGTGCGGGCCAGTTCGTGCAGGTCGACCGGCTGCGGTTGCAGGGTGAGCCCGGCGTCGATGCGCGCCATGTCCAGCAGATCCTCCACGAGGCGGCCGGCCCGCTGCGCCTCGCGCACCAGCAGCAGGTACATGCGCTCACGCTCTTCGGTGTCGATATCGGCGGGTTGATGCAGCACCGCTTCGGCCATGGCCTTGATCCCCGCGATCGGGGTGCGCAGTTCGTGCGCGGCATCCCCGACGAAGGCGCGCATCTGCTGTTCCGAGGCCCGGGCCCGGGCCTCCGCGCCCTCCAGGGCGTCCAGCATTTCGTCGAATGCGCTCGCCGTGCGGCCCAATTCGGTATCCGTACGGGCGGGGGAGAGGCGGCGTCCACGGCGGCCGCGGGCGATGTCGCGGGCCAGCCGGGTCATCGAATCCAAGGGTGCCAGCGCTCGGCGCAGTCCCCACGACAGCGCCGCGGTGATCACGACGAGGGCGGTCGCGGTCACCCCGATCAGGACCAGGCCCAGGCGCGACCGCAGCTTGGTCAGCAGCGGGGTGTCGACCTGCAGGGTGAGCCGGGCGCGGTCCACCGTGCCGCCACCGCCCAGGGGGATGGTTCTGGTCCGGATACCGCTGTCGCCGGCGTGCCGGGGCGAGAGACTGCCGTAGGCGGTACCGTCGGCCAGGACCAGCCGCGCCCGGACCGAGCGATTGTCCACGCGGGCGATCAATTCCGCGGGCGGAGTGTTCTGCTGCGCGAGTTGCCGGGCCAGTTGCGCCCGATCGGTGAGCACAGCGTTCTCGCTGCGCGCCACCACGATGCCGAACAGACTGTGCACCGCCAGCGCCACGACGACCAGTGCGAGCCCGGAAACCGTTGCCGCGGTGAGGGTTACCCGGCGGCGCAGCGATATCGTCGGCAACGCGTGCGGTCCGGATTCGCCCGCGTCGTCCGGGAGATCGGGCGGTGGGGGCGCGCGGTGGCCGGGCTCGCCGCTCATCGCGGATTCGCCCGTAACGCGTAGCCCATACCGCGCACCGTGTGCAGCAGTCGCGGTCCGTGTTCCTCCAGTTTGCGGCGCACCGCGCTGACGTAGACCTCCACGAGGTTCGGGTCGTAGTCCTCGTAACCCCAGACCGCGGTGAGAATTTGGGTTTTGGTGACGACTCGGTCGCGGTGCGCGGCGAGGTAGGCGAGGAGTTTGAATTCGGTGGCCGTCAGGCTGATCGGTTCTCGGCCGCGCAGCACCAGGCCGGAATCGGTTTCCAGCACCAGATCGTCGATGGTGATGCGACTGTGCATGCGTCCCATCCGCCGCAGCAGCGCCTCGATCCGCGCCACCAGTTCGGCGAGGTCGAAGGGTTTCACCACGTAGTCGTCGGAACCGGATCGCAGTCCGCGCACCCGGTCCTCCACGCCGTCGCGCGCGGTCAGCATCACCACTCCGGCGCTGCTGCGGGCGCGCACCACCTCGAGCAGGCCGAAACCGTCGCGACCCGGCAGCATCACGTCGAGCACGACGACATCGGGACGGAATCGCTCCAGGTCGGGCTCGAGCCGGTCGCCGTGTTCGCGGGCCAGGACCTCGTGCCCGGCGGCGTGCACGGCCGCAGCGACCGCCGTGCGAATGGCGTCGGCGTCTTCGATCAGGAGAATGCGTCCCGGCTGCACCCGCACATTATTCGTCGCCCCGGCTGAGACCCGGCTGAATACCGCTCGAGAGTCCGGTTCGCGGCCGGCGGGGGTGCGGGGCGGCGGCACGGACGCGGCCCACCTACGATTCCTGTGCCGGGGCGCGCCCGGCCGCCGGATGTGGTTGTCGCTGACTATCGGGAGTGGGTGTCGCCGGATGGGATTGGCCGGATCGGTGCGAGTGACGGCCCGGGTTCTGGTCGCCGTCACCGCCGCCACGCTGGCGGTGGCATGTGCCAACGAGGACGGCGAAGCGACGATCACCGTCGGCGCCGGCGATTCGGCGCAGTCGGAGGTGCTCGCCGAAATCTATGCGCAGGCGCTCGCGCGCGCCGGCACGCCGACGACGGTGAAGAAGCATCTCGGACAGCGTGCGGACTATCTGGCGGCCCTGGACGCGGGCACGATCACTCTGGTCGGCGATACCAGCGGCGATCTGTTGACCACCTTCGACTCCTCGTCCTCGGCGACCGCGCCGGATCGGGCGACGGCCGAAAGCGTCGCGGCACACCATGCCCCCGGCCCGGCGGTCGACACGACGGCGGGGTCGCCGGTCACGCTCGAGGCGCGCTATGTCGGCTCGGTCGCCGACGACTTGAGCCGGGCCGTGCCGGAGGGACTGGCGGTGTCGGATCTCGCCGACGCCACCGACCTGCGCCCGCAACTCGCGCTCGGCGCCGCCGCGGCCGCGCGCTATCCGGCGAATGCCGCCGATCTGGCACCGCATTGCGGTGATCTGACCGTCGGCATCGCCGGCGGGCGCCAACTCGACCCGCTGCGGCCGCCGCCGGACCCGCAGCGCGACGTGGTGACGCCGCTGCGCACGGTCTACGGCTGCGATATCACCCGTCACGTCGAATTTCCCGGCGATGCCGAACTACGAAAGGCATTGCGCGACGGCACCGTCGACGCGGGCGTGTTCACCTCGGCCGTCGCACTGCTGCCGGGTGGTCCCGGCGATTCGGCCGCCCGCACGGATCCGGCCGTCGTCACGGATCCGGCCTATGCCTTCCGCGCCCAGAACGTGGTCCCGCTGCTGCGTCAGGGCGCCTTGGACCAGCGGCAGATCAAGAAACTCAACTACGTCGCCGGCGAGCTCACCACGGCCGAATTCGCGACCATGATCCGCCGCGTGCGTGACGAACACGCCTCGGCGGCCGACCTCGCCCGCACCTGGCTCGACGAACACGCCCTCTGAGCACCCCGCTCGTCCGCCGTTCCCGCTCATCGTTCATGATCAGGTTCGACACGGCTTCGGGCGTACAGTGCGAATAGATCCCTGAGCGGAGTTCCGCATGGTCCTGGTCATTGCGTTGGGAGTGCTGGCCGCATTCCTGTTCGCCGCGGCGGGTTATCTGCAACAGCGCGCGGCACGCACCGTGGTCGCCGAACAACCCCGGGCGGCCCGGGTCTTCGGTATGACCACACTCATGCACCGTCTGCTGCGCAGTGGCACATGGCTGCGCGGCTGGATCACGAATCTCGCGGGTTTCCTCACCCAGGCGGCGGCGCTGCATCTGGGCTCGGTGGCGGCCGTGCAGCCGCTGATGTCGACGCAGCTGTTGTTCGCGGTTCCGCTCGAGGCGTTCGGACGCCGGCGTCGCCCGCGCGGGCGCGACATCTGGTTCGCGCTGCTGGTCTGCGCCGGGCTGGGAGTGCTGTTCGGCGTCGGCGGCGTGGCGCCGCTCGAGGGCGACCCGGATCGCGGCCGCGTACTGCTGGCCACCTTCTCCGCCGCGGCGCTGGTGGCGTTGCTCGCCCTGATCAGCATCCGCTGCCCGATCTGGGTGGCGGCGAATCTCGTCGCGGTGGCCGCCGGCGTCTGTTTCGCGATGAGCGCGGTCTTCATGAAGCTGACCACCGAGGATCTGATCTATCGCGGCGTTCCCGCCACCGCCGGCGACTGGCCCGGCTATCTGCTCGCCGTTTCCACGCTCAGCGGGCTGGTATTGGAACAGACCGCCTTCGCCGCCGGGCCGCTGCCATGGGCGATCGCGGCCATGAGCGTGACGAATCCGATCGTCAGTTACGTGGTCGGCGTGCTGGCCTTCAAGGTCGCGCTACCGCACACCGCCGGGTCGCTGGCCGGGGTCGCGGTCGCCGGAGCGCTGATCGCCGCCGGTATCGGCGGACTCGCCCATTCGCCGCTGGCCCGCGCCTTCTACGCCGGTAACAAGGAGATAACCGACGAATCGCCCAGCTTGATGTCGTAAAAGCTTGTGACACATGTGTTATGACGGTTGTGTGGGCAATCCGTCGCGTCCGGTGCTGTGGCGGGACTGTGTGGTCGGGCTCGCGGTATTCGGGCTGTACCTGGCGGTCGACGCGCTGCACACCCCGGCCCGCCGCGAACTGGCCGATCGCAATGCCCATCGCATCTTCGATCTCGAGCAGTGGCTCGCCATCGACTTCGAGCGTCCACTCAACCGCTGGCTGGAGTCGCGCGTGCTGCTCGCGACCCTGGCCAACTACGAGTACGCGTTCACCTACATCGTCAGTGCCTTCGCACTGCTGTTCTGGATGTATTTTCGCCGCCGCGCCGACTACGCCCGTGCCCGCGACTCCTTCCTGTTGCTGAACGTCCTGGCCATCGCGTGTTTCGCGCTCTTCCCGGTCACCCCGCCGCGGCTGCTGCCCGAGCTGGGCTTCACCGACACCGTCGTCGACGGCCACACCTGGGGGTCCTGGGGTTCGTCGCTGGTGTCGGGGGCGAATCAACTCGCGGCGGTGCCCTCGCTGCACGTCGGGTGGGCACTGTGGGTGAGCGTGGTGCTGGCCCGCGTCTCCGGCGGCTGGGTGGTGCAGGTGCTCAGCGCCTTCCACGTCGGGCTGACCACTTATGTGATCGTCGCGACCGCGAACCACTTCGTCCTCGACGCGGTGATCGCGGTGGCCTTCGTCGCGGTGAGTATCCAGCTGGTCGACCGCTGGTACGCGCGACCGCCCGTGGTGCCTCCCGCCGACGCGTTCTTCCTGCACATCGAGAAGTCCGGCATTCCGCAGCAGGTGGGCGGCATGGTCGTGTTCCGGCCGCGGGCCGACGGCGGGCCCGGTCTCGACGCGGTGCGGGAACTGGTCCAGGGCGAGCTGGCCCATCTGCCGCGGTTCCAGCAGCGTCTGGACCAGCCGGGGCGGTGGCGCCGGGCACGTTGGGTGGACAGTCCGGTCGACTGGGACTGGCACGTCACCGAGCGCACGATTCCGGGCACCGATCCGGATACCGTCGCCGACCCGAGTGGTCGAGAGGCCGGCCCCGGGACGGCTTTCGGTGCGGCGACGGCCGAAATGACCATGGCGCCGAGCGCGGTGGCGCGGCGAGTGGACGCAATCAGCCGGGTGGTGACGGATCTGGCCGCCGAGGTGCTGCCCAAGGATCGGCCGTTGTGGCGCCTCGTCCTGGTGCGCGACCCGGAGGCCGGCGCGATCGGCGTGATCCTGCTGCTGCATCACGTGGTCGCCGACGGCATCGGCACCGTGGTGCAGGCGCTGCGCCTGCTGCGACCGACCATCGATCTGCCGGTGGCCGAGCGTAAACCGCCGAGCTGGGGCACTCTCGTCGCCGGTACCGCGGCCGGTCTGGCGCAGTTGGCCGCCGACGCGCAGCCGAAGGGAATACTGCCCGACGACTGTGTGCGACGGGTGTTCACCGTCTGCTCGCTGGACCTGGAAACCGTTCGGGCCGTGGCTCGTTCGCACCGCGCCCGGGTGACCGACGTGCTGCTGAGCGTCACCGTCACCGCGCTGCATCGTCTGCGCCCCGACCTGGACGAGCGATTGCGCGGGCAGATCCGGGTGGCGGTGCCGTTGATGGTGCGCGACCCCACGTCGGGAGCGGAGGGCAATTCGACCGCCGCCGTGATGATCGATATCCCGCTGACGGCGGCGACCCCGGCGCAGCGACTGGCCGAGATCCGCACCCGCAGCGACCGGCTGCATTCCGGAACCCGGGCGCTCGCCTCGCATTTCGTGATGGATCGGGTGCTCCGGCTGTTTCCCGAACCGACGGTGGGGGCCTTCGCGCGGTCGGTGTACGGCGGGCGGTTCTTCCACGCGATCGTCTCCAATATGGCCGGCCCCGAGATGGCGATGACGTTCGCGAATATGCCCATCACCCAGGTGTTTCCGATTCTGCCGTCGGCGCCGGGAGTGCCGCTGGTCGCCGGGGTGCTGAGCTGGAACGGCGAATTGGGGATCGGGCTTTCGGTGGATCCGGCGATCCTCGATGCCCGGGCGGTCGCCGCCGAGTTGCCCGACGTACTGGCCGAACTCGCCGATACCGCATTCGTGGCCGATAAGCGTCCGTAGCCCCGGTCCGGCGAGTAGTCTTCGAGCGAGTTGATCACCGAGCCTACCGTCACCGAGGGAGGCCGCATTATGTTCGATCGTGGGATCGCGGCGAAAATGCTTGCGGCATGCGCACTTACCGCGCTGGTGACCGTGGCGGCCGCCTGCGGCAGCGATGATTCCGGCAGCAAATCCGCCGAATCGTCCAGTAGCGGGACCCCGACGGTGGCCCAGGCGGTCAGCCGGAACTTCGAGCGCTTCTTCGACGGATCCACCCCCGCCGACCAGAAGATCGCCCTCCTCGAGAACGGGCCCGCATTCGCCGCCGCGATCAAGGCACAGGCCGATTCGCCGATGGCCAAATCCGCCTCGGCCAAGGTCACCAATGTCGCGAGCACCAGCACCGACCACGCCGACGTCACCTTCGACGTGCTGTTCAACGGCACCCCGGCCCTGTCCGGGCAGCAGGGCGGCGCGGTGCAGATCGAGGGCACCTGGAAGGTGACGGCCGCGACCTTCTGCGCGCTGCTCACCCTGGAGGGCGCGGCCCCGCCGGTCTGCGGTACGGCCTCGGGCACCCCGAGTCCGGGTGCGACGCCGGCCCCCGGCGCGACACCTGCGAACCCCACCATCCTTCCCGCGCCGACCAGTTGAGATTGCGATGACGTCGTCGGACCCGTCGGACCGCCGCGGCGCCGGATCGGGTCGCCCGCCGCACCGCGACGCATCGGCCGCCGCGGCTGCCGGGGCGGGCTCCGAGTCCGATGTGCCCGGTACCGGGCCCGCCGCGAGTGCGCGGGCCGAGACCGCGGCGGCGAGCGGTGCGGCTTCGGTGGATTCCGTTGCGGCGCAACCTGTGTCGCCCGGCGCCGAGCGTCCCTATGTGGCGCTCGCGGTGGTCACCGCCGTCCTGTTCGTCACCTTCCTCGATACCACGATCGTCAGCGTCGCCCTGGGCGCCGTCCAGTCCGACCTGCATGCCGGTGTGGTGTCGCTGCAGTGGGTGGTGAACGCCTACACGCTGGTGTTCGCGAGTCTGATGCTCACCGCGGGCACTCTCGGCGACCGGTGGGGCCGCAAACGCGTGATGGTCGGCGGGCTGGTGGTGTTCGCCCTCGGCTCGGTGTTGTCCGCGGTGGCCGGCAGTGTCTCTATCCTGATCGCCGGCCGCGCGGTGATGGGTGTCGGTGCGGCGGCCTCCGAACCGGGCACGCTGTCGGTGATCCGGCACATCTTCCCCGATCGCGGCGCCCGCGCGAAGGCGCTGGGTGCGTGGGCGGCGGTCTCCGGGTTGGCGCTGGCGCTGGGGCCGGTGATCGGCGGCCTGCTTGTCGGGGCGTTCGGCTGGCGCTCGATCTTCTGGTTCAACCTGATCGTCGGCGTGGTGGTGCTGGCGGCGGCGCTGAAATTCGTCCCGGAAAGCGCCGATCCGCAGCCCGGACCGGTCGACTGGGCCGGATTCGTCCTGGGCGCGACCTTTCTCGGCTGCGTGATCTACGCGGCCATCTCCGGTGAGCAGGTGGGCTATTCGGCCGCCTCGGTGATCACGCTGTTCGTGATCGGAGCGATCGCCTTCGTCGCCTTCCTGGTGGTCGAGTCGCGCGCGGCCAATCCGATGTTCGACTTCCGCTACCTGGAGCGACCGCTGGTGCGCAGTGCGCTGGTGGTCGCGTTCGCGGTCTACTTCGGGATCTTCTCGATCTTCTTCTTCACCGCGCTGTATCTGCAGGAAGTGGTCGACTATTCGGGGTGGCGAACCGCCGCGGTGTTCGGCCCGATGGCCGTGGCCATCATCGTCGGCTCGCTGATCTCCGGATTCTGGGTGGCACTGCGCGGCTCCCGCACGCCGATGATCGCCGGCTGTGTGCTCGGCGCCGCGGGTATTCTGCTCACTCGCCAGTTCCTCGGCGTCACAGTCGAATTCACGCCCCTGGCGCTGGCCCTGATGCTGGCGGGACTCGGTTTCGGGATCGCGGTGGTGCCGCTGACCTCCGCCGTTCTGTCCGGTGTTCCGGCCGAACACTCCGGTATGGCCGCCGCGGCCACCAACACCATGCGTCAGGTCGGCGCGGTGGTGGGGGTGGCCGCGCTGGGATCGCTGGTCAACTCATTCCTGAACTCCGATCTGCGAGATCGGTTGCAGCAGATCGGCGTTCCGGCGAATTTCCAGGCCATCGTCATCGACGCCATCGAGACCGGCAACGTTCCGGCAGGCGGTGACGCGGCGGCCTCGGCCGCCTACGGGCCGATCGTGAACCGGGTCATCCATGCCACCTACGAGGCCTTCCACCGCGGACTCGAGGTGGCGCTGCTGGTGTCGGCGATCATGATCCTGGTCGCCGCCGTGGTCACCGCGCTCTGGTTACCGCGCCGCGGCGATCGCGCCGGATACGTGCACGAGGACTGAGGTCACGCGGGCAGGACATTGCCGTCGGCCGAACCGGCCAGCCATTCGGTGAGAACGGGATGCATGGCGAGCGCCGGCAGTGCGCCGACGAGGGTGTCGATCAACTCGGTTCGGCCGATCTGCTCCTCCCGCAACCAGATCAGCGTCGTCTCCTCGACGAACGCGATCCAGCCGCGGAACACCAGGCGCAGTCGCGGCAGTTCGGGATCGTCTGCCGCCAGCGGGGTTTCGGTGAGGATGCGGTCCACCATGGCATCGCGGGTGGCGTCGGCGAGGGCCATCAGTTCGGGGCTGCCGCTGGCGGGTCCGCGCAGCAGGCCCTGATAGGAGATCCGGTTCTCGCTGACGTAATCGATGTAGCGTTCGACCGCGTCGCGCAGCATGCTGAACAGATCGAGGCTGCGGTCGGGCATGGTGCGCGCGAGTAGTTCCTCGTTGGCGCGGCGCACGATGGCGCGCTGAAAATCCTGTTTCGAGGCGAAGTAGTGGAAGAGCAGGCCGCGCGAGATTCCCGCCTGCCGCGCGATCTCCCCGATGGAAATGTCCTCCAGCGTGCGGTCGCGCAGCATTTTCACGCCCAGGGACACCAGCTGTTCGCGCCGTTCGTCCGGGCTCAGCCGCACCCGTTTGGTGCCGGGACCGTTGTCACTCACGGTTGCCATCCTACTGAACGGTAGTCAATACTGTTGACTCCTGCTCAATAGGATCGTAGGGTTTGATACATGAGTCGTAGGGTTACAGACAACGGCCGTGGCGACGCGCTCGGAGGCGGTAGCTTGCGTGACCACGGAGAGCGCCGCGAAGGCCGTGATGGGCGGAGCCGCGGTGCAGCGGGGGCGCGTCATGTGCATACGTTGATCGTCGGCAGTGGATTCTCGGGCCTGGGCCTGGCCATCCGTTTGAGCCAGCAGGGTCGCGACGACTACCTGGTGCTCGAGCGCGGCAACGACGTCGGCGGTACCTGGCGCGACAACACCTACCCCGGCGCGGCCTGCGATGTGCCGTCGCAGCTGTACTCCTACTCGTTCGCGCTCAATCCGGACTGGTCGCGCTCGTTCTCCAAGCAGCCGGAGATCCAGTCCTACATCCAGGGCGTGGCCGACCGTCACGGCGTGCGGGACAAGCACATCTTCGACTGCGAGATGACCGGCGCCCGGTGGAACGAGGAGCAAGCCCGCTGGGAGGTGCAGACCAGCAAGGGCGCGTTCACCGCCGATATCCTGGTCTCCGCCGTCGGCGCGCTGTGCGAGCCGAATCTTCCGGATATCAAGGGCATCAACGACTTCCGAGGCCGCATCTTCCACTCCGCGCGCTGGGATCACGACGCGGATCTGACCGGCAAGCGGGTGGCGGTGATCGGCACCGGCGCCTCGGCCATCCAGATCGTGCCGTCGATCGCGCCGAAGGTGGCCCATCTCGACGTCTACCAGCGCACCGCGCCGTGGCTGCTGCCGCGGATCGACCGCCCGTACACCCTGCCCGAGCGCCTGGCCTTCAAGTACGTTCCGGGCGTGCAGAAGTTGTCGCGCGCGGCCATCTACGCTGCCCGCGAAACGCAGGTCGTCGGCCTGGCGAAATTCCCGCCGGCCATGCTCGCGCTGGAGGGCCTGGCTCGGCTGAAGCTGCGGCTCGAGGTGCCGGACGCGCAGCTGCGGGAGAAGGTCACGCCGAACTTCCGCATCGGCTGCAAGCGCATGCTGATCTCCAACGAGTACTACCCGGCGCTCGGCCGCGACAACGTCGACGTGGTCACCGACGGCATCCGCGAGATCCGCGCGAATTCCGTCGTCACCGCCGACGGCACCGAGCGCGAGATCGACGCGCTCATCGTGGCGACCGGATTCCACGTCACCGATTCGCCGGTGTACGAGACGATCTCCGGTCGCGACGGCCGCACGCTCACCGAACTGTTCGACGAGATCGGGCAGCAGGGCTACAAGGGTGCGGCGATCCACAACTTCCCGAATATGTTCTTCCTGCTCGGCCCGAACGTCGGCCTCGGCCACACCTCGATGGTGTACATGATCGAATCGCAGATCAACTACATCGCCGACGCGATCGCCACCTTCGACCAGCGCGGCCTGCGTACGGTCGAGGTGAGGAAAGACGCGCAGGACAGCTACAACCGCGATCTGCAGGACCGCATGTCCAACAGCGTCTGGCTCAACGGTGGTTGTGCCAGCTGGTATCTGGACAAGCACGGCAACAACACCACGCTGTGGCCCGATTTCACGTTCCGCTTCCGCAAGCTGACCGAGAAATTCGACGTCGCGGCATACGACACGACCCGATCGACCGACGGGGCCGCGGGTCCCGATCTGAAAGTGGTAGCAGCACAGTGAGCAATGACGCTTATTTCACGGGCAAGGTATGTGTGATCACGGGCGCCGGCTCGGGTATCGGCCGTGCGTTGGCCGAGAATCTGGCCCGCCGGGGCGCGAAGCTCGCCCTCTCCGACATCGATACCGAGGGTCTGGCCGAAACCGTCCGCCGCGTCGAGGCGCTGGGCGCGCAGGTGAAGTCCGATCGGCTCAACGTGGCCGAGCGTGAAGCGGTGCTGCTCTACGCCGACGAGGTGAAAAAGCACTTCGGCGTGGTGCACCAGATCTACAACAACGCCGGTATCGCCTTCCACGGCGAGGTGATCGACTCCCAGTTCAAAGACATCGAGCGCATCATGGATGTCGATTTCTGGGGCGTCGTCAACGGCACCAAGGCGTTCCTGCCGGCCCTCATCGAATCCGGCGACGGGCACGTGATCAACGTGTCCAGTCTGTTCGGCCTGATCGCGGTGCCGGGCCAGAGTGCGTACAACGCGGCCAAATTCGCGGTCCGCGGCTTCACCGAATCGCTGCGCCAGGAGATGATGGCGCGCAAGCATCCGGTCAAGGTGACCTGCGTCCATCCCGGCGGTATCAAGACCGCCGTGGCGCGCAACGCCACCTACGCCGAGGGGATCGACGCCCAGAAGTTCTCCTCGTTCTTCGACAAGCAGCTCGCGCTGCACACCCCGGAGATGGCCGCGCAGACCATCACCGAGGCCGTGCGCAAGGGCCACGGCCGCGTGCTGATCGGCTGGGAGGCGAAGGCGCTCGATCTGTTCGTGCGCACCACCGCGTCCTACTACCAGCGCATCGCGAACGTCGTCAACAGCCGGTTCCTGCCCTGATCCGCCGCGGGAACCGACTGTGATGCCTGGTCTTTCGAAACCCTTGTCCTTGCCGCTGCCCGTCGCGCGGGCCGTCCTCGGGCCGATGTTCCGGTTCGCGATGCACAGTCGGCTGCCGTGGGAGGCCCAGCGCTACCTGCTCGACGCCGGTTCGGTGTTGCAGAGGCTGCCCGCCGGCACCCGGGTGCATCGGATGCGGCTGGGCGGCCGTCCCGCCGAGCGGGTGACCGCCGGACCGGCCGCCGGCCCGGGTGCGGTGCTGTACCTGCACGGTGGTGGGTACACCATCGGGTCTCCGGCGACCCATCGGTCGCTGGCGGCGCATCTGGCGCGCGAAATCGATTGTCCGGTCTATGTTCCGGACTATCGGCTGGCGCCGGAACATCCGTATCCGGCCGCGCTCGACGATGCCGAGGCGGCCTTCCTGGAGCTGGTGTCCACCGGACTCGCGCCGCAGCAGATCGCGGTCGCGGGCGATTCCGCCGGCGGCGGTCTGTCGCTCGCGCTGGCGTTGCGGTTGCGTGACCGGCACGGAATGCGGCCCGCCGCACTCGGTTTGATCGCCCCGTGGGCCGATCCGAACGAGCTGCCGGCGCGCGAGCGGGATCTGGTGGTCAACAAGGCGTGGTCGCGGTTGTGCGCCGCCGCCTATCTGGGCGACGGCGATCCGCTGGATCCGGGCTACGCGCCACTGCTGGGGTCCCTGGGTGGGCTGCCCGCGACCTACGTCCAGGTCGACGAGGGCGAGTTGCTGCATTCGCAGTGCGTGCGCCTGGCGGCGGCGCTGCGGGCCGCGGAGGTGCCGATGCAGTTCTCGGTGACGCGCGGGCTCTGGCACGTCTCGCAGTTGCAGGCGTCGCTGGTGGCGCCGGCCGCGCTCGCCGCGCGCGAACTGGCGGGATTCCTCGGTCAATCGCTGCAACCAGCGCAAACCGGATCCATAGGATAGAAGCCGTAGGACAGGTTCCGCCCGGCCGCACCCACGTCGAAAATCCTCGACCGGGCGGCCGGGCGGAACCTGCCGTTGCGGCTGGCGTAAATTACTGGCGAGTAGACCACGTGGAAGGGCACCGATGCGAGAGTTCGAAGTCCCGGCTACCTACACCATCCCCGAAGACGCCAATATGTCCGATGGCGCCTTCCGGCACGCCGAGCGCACGCCCGGCCTGGTGGTGTTCAACAGGCCGGACGGCAAGGGCGGTTGGACAGATGTCACCGCGGCGGAGTTCGCGAAGCACGTCACCGCGGTGGCCAAGGGACTGATCGCCTCGGGCATCGAACTCGGCGACCGGGTCGCCATCCTGGCCTCCACCCGGTACGAGTGGGTCGTGCTGGACTTCGCCATCTGGGCGGCCGGCGGCTGCACCGTCGCGATCTTCGACAGCTCCTCCGCCGAACAGGCGCGCTGGATCCTCTCGGATTCGGGCACCAAGCTGATCGTGGTCGAGAACGCCCGGCACCGGGCTACCATCGCCGAGATCGAGGACGGTCTGCCCGAATTGGGCGAGCCGCTGGTGATCGACGACGGCGCGATCGACACCTTGGTCGCCCGCGGCAAGGACCTCGGCGACGAGGTCGTGCACGAGCGTCGCAAGCAGGTCAGGGCCGCGTCGCCGGCGTCGCTGATCTACACCTCGGGCACCACCGGCCGGCCCAAGGGCGTCATGCTCTCGCATGCCAACCTCTACGCCGAATCGGCTGCCGACCGCGCCGCGATGCCGCAGTTCCTCAAGCCGGGCCACCGGTCGCTGCTGTTCCTGCCGCTGGCCCACGTCTTCGCCCGCGCGGTCGCGCTGGCGGCCTTCGACGCCGGTGTCACCGTCGCGCACACGGCCGACTGGTCGACGCTGGTCGAGCAGTTCGGCGAGTACAAGCCGGACTTCATCCTCTCGGTGCCGCGGGTGTTCGAGAAGGTGTTCAACGGCGCCAAGCAGAAGGCACACGACGGCGGCAAGGGCAAGATCTTCGATCTGGCCGCCGACACCGCCGTGGAGTACAGCCAGGCACTGGACAACGGCGGCCCGGGGCTGGTGCTCAAGGTCAAGCACACCGTGTTCGACAAGCTGGTCTACGGCAAGCTGCGCGAGGCCATGGGCGGGCGCTGCAAGTCCGCCGTCTCCGGCGGCGGCCCCCTCGGCGCGCGGCTGGGCCACTTCTTCCGTGGCATCGGCGTCACGATCTACGAGGGCTACGGCCTGACCGAGAGCACCGCCGCTGTTTCGGTGAACACCCCCGAGCACTTGAAGGTCGGCTCGGTGGGCCGCCCGCTCGGTGGTCACGCCGCGAAGGTGGCCGACGACGGCGAGCTGCTGCTGCGCGGCCCGGTCGTCTTCGCCGGGTACTGGAACAACCCGACAGCGACCGAGGACGCCTTCGACGACGGCTGGTTCAAGACCGGCGATCTCGGTGCGATCGACGAGCAGGGCTTCATCACGATCACCGGCCGCAAGAAGGAAATCATCGTCACCGCCGGCGGTAAGAACGTCTCCCCGGCGATGCTCGAGGATTCCCTGCGCTCGCATCCGCTGATCAGTCAGGTGATGGTGGTGGGCGACGGCAAGCCGTTCGTCGGCGCGCTGATCACCCTCGACCCGGAGGCGCTGCCCGGCTGGAAGACCCGCAACAACGTGCCCGAGGACACCCCGATCGAGAAGCTGATCGAACTGCCCGAACTGAACGCCGAGATCGACAAGGCGGTCAAGGACACCAACAAGCTGGTCTCGCACGCGGAGGCGATCAAGAAGACCCGCATCCTGCCGGTCGACTGGACCGAGGAGAGCGGTGAGCTGACGCCGAAGATGTCGCTCAAGCGCAACGTGGTGATGAAGAACTACGCGGACGAGGTCGAGGCGATCTACGGCTGAGCCCGCCCGAACGCCGAACGGCCCGCCTTCTTCTCGGAGGCGGGCCGTTCTGCGTTTCGACGTGCGGCGATATGCGCGATATCCGGCGATGATTTTCTCCGGCTGCCGCCGTCTCATCTGTGGGGCCGCGGCCGCCGGCCGCAGGCCCGTATCCACTCCGGAGGAGGCAATCGTGAAGTCGGCTACCGCATATCTGTTGTTCGACGGTGATGCCGAGGAGGCATTCACCTTCTATCAGTCGGTACTGGGCGGGGAACTGCAGATGGTCCGCTACCGCGACATGGGTGACGGCGGTGGCGGGAACCTGCCCGAAGAGGTGGGCAAGCGCATCGCCAACGCCGCGTTGACATGGCGGGAGGATCAGCTGCTGATGGGGTCGGACTGTCCGCCCGATCAGCAGATCAACCACGACAACGTGCCGTTCAGCGTCTGCCTGGATGTGGACGACGAGGCCGAGGCCGGACGGATCTTCACCGGGTTGTCCGCGGGCGGACAGGTCACCATGCCGCTGGGCAAAACCGAGTGGGCGAAGCAGTTCGGCATGGTCACCGACAAATTCGCGGTGCCGTGGATGATCAATCTGTACGGCGGCGAATAGATTTCGACCGCACGCCGTGACCCGCCGGGCGGCGTCGGTTGTGGGGAGCTAGCTGTAGGGAATGGGTTCGTTGGCGCGCGCCCACGCCTTTTCGGCCTCACTGCCGGCGTCCGGTGGGAACAGTCCGTCGATCATCCACAGATCGCGCGGGGATTCGTAGGTGTGGAATTCCCAGTGCAATCCACGCGCGCCGGTGTAGGGCTCCATGATCGAGTTGAGCCGCTGCGTCGATCGCTTGCGCATCTGCGGGTCGTCCAGATGGCGGGCGAGATGTTCCACGACGATTCGCACCGTGTTGTTCGACGGCTTCCCGCCGACGAAGAAGGACGTCTCCTCGATCTCCCGGAACAGCACGACGACGTAGAACTCCGGCAAGCCGAAGGAGGCGTAGAGCGCGGTGATGTCCCGGGCGAAATCCTGTTTGTCGGCCTCGGAATAGGTGTCGGCGGGGTGGTGGACATGCCACAGTGGCATCGGTGATTCCCTTCGAAAGATGATGTGCGGTAACGGGTTCAGCGGGAGATGGTCAGTGCGAGGCCCTCGACGGGGCCGGACAGTGCCGCCTTCACGCCGCGCGTGACGTCGTCGACCAGCACTTCGGTATCGCCGCGCAGTACGCCGTCGAAGACGGCCTCGGCCACCACGCTCGGTGCGAGCTTGTCGCCCGGGAGGCGCCGCACCATCTCGGTATCGGCGAATCCCAAATGGACGCCGACCACCTGCGTGCGCTGTGCGGCCAGCTCCAGCCGCAGCGAATTGGTCAGCGACCACAGCGCCGCCTTCGACGCACCGTAGGCCGCCGCGCCCGCGGCCCACGACAGCACCGAATGGATGTCGATCAGGACGCCGCCGCCGTTGTCCGCCAGAATCGGCGCGAATGCCTGGGCCACCCGCAGCGGGCCGAAGACGTTGGTGTCGAACGTGGTGACGATATCGGCCATATCGGCGGTCAGCAGCGGTGCGGGGAGGAGAACGCCGGCATTGTTCACCACGATCTCGACGTCGCGGGCCCGCAATGCCGCGGCGGCGACCGAATCGGCGTCGGTGACGTCCAGGGCGAGCGGCTCGACGCGGGGGTCGTGGGCGGCCTTCGGGGCGCGGGCGGTGGTGTAGACCTTGGCGGCGCCGCGCCTGAGCAGTTCGTCGGTGAAGGCTCTGCCGAGCCCCCGCTGCCCGCCCGTCACCAGTGCGACCGCGCCTTCGATTCCGGCCATCTCTCGTCCTTTCGGATCGTTCGGGGCGACTGCCCACCCTCTGGATAACGATCTCGTTAGTTAGATGACAGCACAGCTCGCTGAGTAACGCAAGCGTTAGGTAACATGGTCTCGTGTCGATGATGTTCGAGCCGCGACTGAGCGACCGGGACGCCTGGTCGATCGGTGACCGATGTTCGGCCGGACGGGTGCTCGAGTTGCTCAGCACGCGGACGGTATTCCTCGTCGTGCGCGAATGTTTCTACGGGACAACCCGATTCGAGGACTTCACGACCCGGATCGGAACGTCGGCGCCGGCGGTGTCGCGCGCGCTCAAACAGCTCGAATCGGCGGGCGTCGTGGAACGGGTGCCGTATCGCGAACCCGGCCGGCGCGAACGCGCGGAATACCGCCTGACCGCGGCCGGTGAGGATCTGCTGCCGATATTCCTGTCGCTGATGCAGTGGGGCGACAAATATCTGCAGGACGGAAAGCCGCCGCTGTCGTTCGTCGACCGGGAATCCGGGGCGGTGGTGGGGGTGCGGGTCACGGCTGAGCCCGTACCGGACACGAAGGCCGATGAGATCGAGATCCGGCTGAACTCGTCGGGTCAGCCCACGGGACCCTGGGCGAGCGACGCCTGACCGGACTCGCTCTGTCCCGAGCGGTCCACCCAGGTGAGTGTGACCGTATCGCCCGGGTGATGCTGATCCATCGTGTTGGTCATGGTGGTCGCCGAATCGATGCCGTGACCGTCCAGCCCGGTGATCACATCGCCCGCGGCCAGGCCCGCGGCCTGTGCCGGACCGCCAGTCACGATATTGCGGACCAGCGCACCGGAACCGTTGGCATCGCTCATCGTGATACCGAGGAACGCGGAATCGCCGATGTGCACGCGGTCCGAACTCTTCCCCGCCTGGATCTGCGCGGCGATCGTCTTCGCCTTGTTCATGGGAATCGCGAAGCCCTGACCACCGCTCGCGCCGAGCTGGAAGCCCTGGGACGCGGCGGTATTCACGCCGACCACCTGGCCGGAGCTGTTGATGAGCGGACCGCCGGAATCGCCCGGCTGAATGTTCGCGGCCACCTGGATGAGACCGGTCAGCTGCTCGGCGGCGCCGGCCGATTCGTCGCTGGCGGTGATGGAGCGGTCCAGTGCGGTGACGCGTCCGCCCGCCGCGGTCGGGGAGCCGGTGCCGCCCGCGTTGCCGACACCCACGATGGCGTCGCCGACCTTCACCTGGTCCGAATCGCCGAGCGGCGCCGTCTGCAGTCCGGAGGCGCCCTGCAACTTCACCACGGCCAGATCGTCCTGACGGTCGAATCCGGTGACGCTGCCGCTGTAGGTGCGGCCGTTGCCGAGATCGGTGGCCGAGATGTCGGTGGCGCCCTCCACGACATGGTTGTTGGTGAGGATGGTGCCGTCCGATCCGAGCACGATGCCGGTTCCGGCGCCCGCGCCGTTCTGCATTCCGAGTTCGGTGTTGATCACGACGATGCCCGGCACCACCGCGTTCGCCGCCTGTTCCAGCGCCGCGGACTGCGGTTGCGAATCGACCGGCTGCACCACCGAGCCCTGGCCGTGGCCGAACGGGGCCGCCTGGCCGGGGCCGTGGGCGTCGATGCGGGAGCCGACCAGGGCGATGGCGAGCGCCACCACCGCGACCAGGGCCGCCAGCATTCCGAAGGTCAGGCCGTGCCGTGGCGCGCGTCCTCGCGGCGGATACTGCTGCGGGTAGGGGTACTGCCCCGGGTAAGGCGGCTGACCCGGATACCCGTTCGGACCGTACGCCCCCGACCGTGGTTCGTACGGTCCGGGCTGGTGCGGCCGATTGCCCTCGTTCGGATACACGCTCATCACGTCCTGTTCGGTCACATCCTGTGTGTCGGCTCGGACCCGGGCCCCGACGCATTCGGATCCTCTATCAATTAAGCGCGCGATTCCTGAGAAGGGGCTGGGTGCTTGCCGTGGAACCGCCGACATGGGCCGGATCACGTCCGGCTTCGAGTTCTGACGAAACTGTGACGCTGTGGTCGATGCGCTCGTTCGGGCGGGTTCACCGGGGGGAATCCGCAGTACGCTCGCCGTTATGGCCGGATCGGGACTGCGCGCGGCCTGCGGAATCGTGTCCGCGGGGCTGGCGCTGGGCGTCGCGGAGTTGGTGTCGGTGCCGGTGGGGGCGGGGAGCGCGCCGTTGGCGGCGATCGGGGCGACGGTGGTCGACCACACGCCCGACGGGGTGCGGGAATGGGCGATCGACACCTTCGGCACCGACGACAAAATGATGCTGTATCTGCTGATGGGCGTGGTGGCGCTGATCGTCGCGGCGCTCGTCGGGGTGGTCGAGCGAACCGCGCGGCCGATCGGATCGGTGGTGCTCGGCGTCTTCGGCATCGGGGCGGCGTGGGCCGCGCTCGAACGCCCGGCCGCCAACTGGACCTGGGCGCTGCCGTCGGTCGTGGGGGTGGCGCTGGCAATCGTGTCGCTGCGGTGGTTGATTCGGCGATACGAGGCGTTCGGTGCGCCGGCGATGGTGCGGGGTGGTGGCGGTGCTGGTGCGGGCAGGGGAGCTGGGGCCGGTGCGGAAACGGGTGCGCAACACCCTGCGGGTAGCGAGGGCCCCGATGCGATGCCGGGGCTCTTCGAGGGAGACGACGCCCGCCTGAGTGCGCGCGGAGCCGCCTGGCCGCGCGTGGTGAAACCCGATGCGGCGCAGGTTGATCGGCGGCAGGTGATGCGGGGGATCGTCGGGGTGGGAGTACTGGCGGTGGCGGCCGGAATCGCCGGGCGGGTACTCGGGGCGAGCGCGCGCAGTGTGGCGGGGGAACGGGCGGCGGTGCGGTTGCCGCCGCCGAATGTGCCGGTGCCCCCGGTGGATCCGGCCGCGGATCTGCGAGTACCGGGACTGGCGTCGTATCTCACCCCCAATTCCGACTTCTACCGGATCGACACCGCGCTGACCGTTCCACAGGTCAGCAAGGAGACGTGGTCACTGCGGATCCACGGCATGGTGGACCGCGAAATCCGGCTCGACTACGCCGATCTGGCGCGCCGGCCGGCGGTGGAACGCTTGGTGACGCTGACCTGCGTCTCGAATCCGGTCGGCGGCGATCTCATCGGCAACGCGAGCTGGCTGGGTTATCGGCTCGACGCGTTGATCGCCGAGGCCGGGCCGCATCCGGACGCCGATATGGTGTTGTCGCGCAGTGCCGACGGCTTCACCGCCGGAAGTCCGCTCGCCGCGCTCACCGACGGTCGCGACGCCCTGCTCGCGGTCGGCATGAACGGCGAGCCGTTGCCCGTCGAACACGGATATCCGGCCCGGTTGGTCGTGCCCGGACTCTACGGTTACGTCTCGGCCACCAAGTGGGTCACCGAACTCGAGATCACGAGATTCGATCGCGCCCAGGCCTATTGGACACGGCGCGGCTGGTCCGAACGCGGGCCCATCAAGACCGGCACCCGTATCGACACCCCGCGCGGTGCCGTCCGGGCCGGGAAGGTGACCATCGCCGGTGTGGCCTGGGCGCAACATCGCGGTATCGACGCCGTCGAGGTCCAGATCGACAACGGCCCGTGGCAACCCGCCCGCCTGGCCGCCGAACCGTCCGTCGACACGTGGCGGCAATGGAGTTACGACTGGGACGCCTCCGCGGGAACGCATACGGTCCGCGCCCGCGCCACCGACGGCACCGGAACGGTTCAGACCGCGGAGGTCGCCGACGTCATCCCGGACGGGGCGAGCGGCTACCCCTCGCGGACGATCCGAGTCGGGTAGATGTGCGACCTCCGCCGGCGCGGCCGAGCGGAGGATATGCGGCCCGGCGCCGATCGGCTACCCGCACCGCAGTGAATACGGCGAGGTCCGCGTGGCAGCACTGCCACGCGGACCTCGTATCGCGCTGTCGCGCACCCTGTTCGGCGCGCCGACCGGCCTCAGCCGGGGATGCCTGCCTTCTCCGGTTCGGTACCCGCCTCGGCTGCCTGCTGCTTCTCCGCCGAGTTGCCCACGAACAGGGCCGAAGCCACCACGCCGATCAGCAGAATCGCGCCGGGCAGGATCATCGCCTGGCCCAGGGCTGTGCTGAATTTATCGAGGATCTGCTCGGGGATATGGCCCATTCCGGTGCCGCCACCCTCGCCGAACTGGCCGCTGCCCAGCCCCTGAGCGGACATGCGGGCCGAGATCAGCGCGCTGATCGCGGCGCTACCGAGCACCGAACCGACCTGACGGGTGGTGTTGTAGACACCCGCGCCGGCGCCCGCCTGATGAATCGGCAGGTTGCGGGTGGCGGTGGAGGCCAGCGGAGCCCAGATGCAGGAGTTCGACAGACCGGCGACGGCCGCGACCACCAGGAATACCGCGATGGAGCTGTCCGGCTTCATCAACGCCGCGAAGCCGAAGACGGTCAGCGCGAACACCAGGAATCCGATGGTGGGCAGGATGCGCGGCGGCATCCGGTCGGAGACCTTGCCGATGAACGGCGCGGTCAGGCCGGTGACGATCGCCATCGGCGCGAAGACCAGCGCGGCCCGGGTCGGGGTGTACTCGCGCACCGCCTCCAGGTAGAAGTACGCCGGCACCATCAGCGAGGTGACCGCGGCGCCCATCGCGGCGATCGCGACGCTCGACATCGAGAAGTTGCGGTCGCGGAACAGGCTCAGCGGCACCAGTGGCTCGTCCTTGTTGCGCGCCTGGTTCACCACGAACAGACCCAGCACCACCAGGCCCGCGATGATCATCGCCCAGATCCAGGCGTCCCAATCCCGGGTATTGCCCTCCTGGATGCCGAAGACCAGCAGGAACATGCCGATACCGCTGAGCACCACGCCCACGAAATCGAATTTGTGCTGGTGGGTGTCCAAATTCGGAACCAGCCACACCGCCAGCGCGAACGCCACCACGCCGATCGGCACGTTGATGTAGAAGATCCAGTTCCAGCCCTGCCAGTCGACCAGCACGCCGCCGAGGATCGGGCCGACCAGTGTGGCGAGGCCGGCGACGCCGCCCCACAGCCCCATCGCCGCACCGCGCTTGTCCGGCGGGAAGGTGCGGGTGATGACGGCCATGGTCTGCGGCGTCATCAACGCCGCGCCCAGGCCCTGCACCGCGCGGGCCGCGATCAGCATCTCCACATTGGCCGAGACCGCGCACCACAGCGAGGCCAGCGTGAAGACCGCCAGACCGGCCAGGTAGATGTTCTTCGGTCCGAAGCGATCGCCGAGGCGGCCGGTGACCAGCAGCGGCACCGCGTAGGTGAGCAGATAGGCGCTGGTCACCCAGATGACTTTGTTGATGTCGGTATGCAGATCCTGCATGATCGCCGGATTGGCCACCGCGACGATGGTCATATCCAGCAGGATCATGAAGAATCCGACGACCAGCGCGGTCAGCGCCAGCCACGGATTTCTTTGCGATGTCATAGATTTCGTTCCTGTTCCCGGCATCGATCGACGACGACGACCGATGGGTGGTTCGTATGAAGGTCTCGGGGCGCGCCGCGTACCAGCGCCCGATCAGTGCTCGGCAGCGGTCGCACCACCTTTCCGCAGCTCGGCGAGTACGTCGTCGGTCAGGGCCGCACCCCAGTCGTGACCGAGGTCACCGGTTCTGTTGGGGCAACGGGTTCCGCCCTCGTCGAATTCCAGCCACGGCAGCGAGCCGTCACGCAACTCCTCGGTGAGACCGCGCAGCCACGTGACCTCGTGTTGTGCGACACCTCGCAGATAGTCGATCACCATCCAGTACCGCCGGGGTACCTCGCGGGAGCGCGCCCATTCGCGGATGGCGTCGAGTTCGGTGATGTCGTTGTCCAGCCAGCCGATCCGCTCGGTGATCAGGGCGATCACCTCCTCGACCGGAAGATTGTGTGCCTCCGCCAAGCCGATGGGAAAGATCGGATACTCACGAGTCGGCTGCCGGACGATATCGGCGATCCGGGTACGCAGCGCCGCGGTACCCGCTTCGGTGATGCAGTAGGTGGTGCGTTCCGGCCGGTTACCCGAACGCTCGGTACCCTCCGCCTGGACCAGTCCTTGTTCGGCCAGCCGGGTCACCGTGTGATAGAGCGAGCCGGGGCGAATCTTGAGCAGATTGTCCTTCCGGCGTTTGAGCAGCAGTTGGTACATCTCGTACGGATGCATGCGGTCTTCTTCCAGCAGCGCCAGTACCGAGATCGCCAACGGCGTCAACGTGGCACCCGGCTGCTTGGACATCGGTCTCGACTCCCTTCGTCGCTGCCGCCGCACACTACGCGGGCGGACCGACATGTTCCGGCTCAAATATTCCACGCCGAATATACGACGTGGAAGTGGGGCGGCACAAGGCTGTTTCACTCATTACGACGATCGAGGAACCCCGAATGTGACGCCGCCGGATGTGCGGCGCCGCTCGGGCCCCGGATACGACGAACGCCGGGCCGGACCGCTCGGCAGAGCGATCCGACCCGGCGTCCGGGCGATACGAACTAGTCGGTGGGGGCGAACGCCTCGTCGACGATCTCCTGCTGCTCCACCGCGTGCACCTTCGACGAACCCGAGGACGGGGCCGACATGGCGCGGCGAGAGATGCGGCGCAGCTTGTTGAACCGGTCCGGCAGGATCTCCGGCAGGTTCAGCCCGAAGAACGGCCAGGCGCCCTGGTTGGCCGGCTCCTCCTGCACCCACGCCAGATCCGTGGCGTTGGGGTAGGTTGCGAGCTTCTCGTTGAGCCGGTAGGACGGGATCGGGTACAGCTGTTCGATGCGCACGATCGCGACGTCGTCACGGTTCTTCTTGGCCTTCTCGGCGACCAGCTCGTAGTAGAGCTTGCCGCTGGTCAGCAGGATCCGCTTGACCTTCGACCGGTCGCCGTCGCCGCTCTCGTAGGTCGGCTCCTCGAGCACCGAGCGGAACTTCGCGTCGGTGAAGTCCTCGACGTTGGAGACCACGGCCTTGTTGCGCAGCATCGACTTCGGGGTGAAGACGATCAGCGGGCGGCGGATGCCGTCGAGCGCGTGCCGGCGCAGCAGGTGGAAGTAGTTCGACGGAGTGGAGGGGACCGCCACCGTCATCGAACCCTCGGCGCACAGCTGCAGGAACCGCTCGATGCGGCCGGAGGTGTGGTCGGGACCCTGACCCTCGTGACCGTGCGGCAGCAGCAGCACGACCTCCGACAGCTGACCCCACTTGGCCTCACCGGAGGAGATGAACTCGTCGATGATCGACTGCGCGCCGTTGACGAAGTCGCCGAACTGCGCCTCCCACAGGACCAGCGCGTCCGGGTTGCCCAGCGAGTAGCCGTATTCGAAACCGACGGCCGCGAACTCGCTCAGCGCCGAGTCGTGCACCGCGAACCAGCCCGGATTCTCGCTGCCGATGTTGTGCAGCGGGGTGTACTCCGCACCGGACTTGCGGTCGATGATCACCGAATGCCGCTGGGTGAAGGTGCCGCGCCGGGAGTCCTGACCGGTCAAGCGCACCGCGCGGCCCTCGTCGATCAGGGTGCCGAAGGCGAGCAACTCGGCGAAGGCCCAGTCGATCTTGCCCTCGTAGGCCATCTCCCGGCGGCGCTCCAGCACCGGTTTGACGCGCGGATGCACGTTGAAGCCGTCCGGCACGCCGAGGAAGGCGTCGCCGATGCGCTGCAGCACCGACTTGTCCACGGCGGTGACGACGGTGCCCGGAACGGTCTGCTCCTGCTCGACCGATTCACTCGGCTCCGGCGGGTACTTCTCCAGCTCGCGGACCTCGTTGAACACCCGCTCCAGCTGACCCTGGTAGTCCCGCAGGGCGTCCTCGGCCTCTTTCATCGAGATGTCACCGCGGCCGATCAGGGCCTCGGTGTAGGACTTGCGGACGCTGCGCTTGGTGTCGATGACGTCGTACATGTACGGCTGGGTCATCGACGGGTCGTCGCCCTCGTTGTGGCCGCGACGGCGGTAGCAGATGAGGTCGATGACCACGTCCTTGTGGAACTTCTCGCGGAAGTCGGTCGCCAGGCGCGCCACCCAGGTGCAGGCCTCGGGATCGTCGCCGTTGACGTGGAAGATCGGCGCGCCGATCGACTTGGCGATATCGGTCGAGTACTCGGTGGAGCGGCTGTTCTCCGGCGCGGTGGTGAAACCGATCTGGTTGTTCACCACGATGTGCACGGTGCCGCCGACGCGGTAGCCGCGCAGGCCCGACATGTTCAGCGTCTCGGCGACCACACCCTGGCCGGCGAAGGCCGCGTCACCGTGCAGCATCAGCGGCACGACCGAGAAGGTGCGCGCCTCCTCGCCCTTGGTCACCAGGTCTTCCTTGGTGAGCAGATCCTGCTTCGCGCGGACCAGGCCCTCGAGCACCGGGTCGACGGCCTCGAGGTGCGACGGGTTGGCCGTCAGCGAGACCTCGATGTCGTTGTCGCCGAACATCTGGATGTAGGTGCCGTGCGCGCCGAGGTGGTACTTCACATCGCCCGAGCCGTGGGTGGCGGCCGGGTTCATATTGCCCTCGAACTCGGTGAAGATCTGCGAGTACGGCTTGCCGACGATATTGGCCAGCACGTTCAGGCGGCCGCGGTGCGGCATGCCGATGACGACCTCGTCGAGACCGTGCTCGGCGCACTGGTCGATGACGGCGTCCATCATCGGGATGGTCGACTCGGCGCCCTCCAGCGAGAAGCGCTTCTGGCCGACGTACTTGGTCTGCAGGAAGGTCTCGAACGCCTCGGCCGCGTTCAGCCGCGACAGGATGTACTTCTGCTGGGCGACGGTCGGCTTCGCGTGCTTCTGCTCGACCCGGTCCTGAATCCATTGCAGCTGTTCGGTTTCCAGGATGTGGGTGTACTCCACACCGACGTGGCGGCAGTACGCGTCGCGCAGCACCGACAGCACATCGCGCAGCTTCATCCGCTCCTGGCCGTGGAAGCCCGCGACGTTGAATTCACGGTCGAGGTCCCACAGGGTCAGGCCGTGCTGGGTGACGTCGAGGTCGGGGTGGCTGCGGAACTTGTCCTTCACCAGCCGCAGCGGATCGGTGTCGGCCATCAGGTGGCCGCGACTGCGATACGCCGCGATCAGCTCCTGGACGCGCACGCTCTTGTCGACACCGCGCTCTTTGACGTCCTTGCGCCAGCGGACCGGCTCGTAGGGCACACCCATGCCGTGGAAGATCTCGTCGAAGAATTCGTCGGAGATCAGCAGGTTGTGGATGGTGCGCAGGAAATCGCCCGACTCCGCGCCCTGGATGATGCGGTGGTCGTAGGTGGAGGTCAGCGTCATCAACTTGCCGATACCGATCTCGGCGAGCTGCTGGTCGCTCATGCCCTGGAATTCGGCCGGGTACTCCATGGCGCCCGCACCGATGATCGCGCCCTGACCTGGCATCAGCCGCGGCACCGAGTGGTTGGTGCCGATGGTGCCCGGGTTGGTCAGCGAGATGGTGACGCCGGTGAAGTCCTCGGTGGTGAGCTTGCCGTCGCGCGCGCGGCGCACGATGTCCTCGTAGGCGCTGTGGAACTGCGCGAACGACATCGTCTCGGTGTTCTTGATCGCCGCGACGACCAGGGTGCGGCTGCCGTCCTTGCCCGGCAGGTCGATCGCCAGGCCGAGGTTGGTGTGCGCGGGGGTGACCGCGTTCGGCTTACCGTCGACCTCGGCGAAGTGGCGGTTCATGTTCGGGAACGCCTTGACCGCCTGGACGATCGCGTAGCCGAGCAGGTGGGTGAACGAGATCTTGCCGCCGCGGGTGCGGGCGAGGTGGTTGTTGATGACCAGCCGGTTGTCGATCATCAGCTTCGCCGGGATGGCGCGCACGCTGGTCGCGGTCGGGATGGTCAGCGACGACGACATGTTCTTGACGATCGCCGCGGCCGGTCCGCGCAGCACCTTCGACTCGTCGGCGGCCGGTTCGGCCGGGGCGGTCTTGGCGGGAGCGGCGTTGGAGGTCGGCGCCGGGGTGGTGCTGGCCTGTGGCTTGCTGCCGCGGGCCTGCGGCGGCGCGGCGGCGGCCGAGGCGGCGGCGGTGGCCTTGGGCGCGGCCGGAGCGGAGGCCGCCGGGGCGGCGGGCGCCGGTGCCGGCGGCGGAGCGGGCGCCGGCGTGGGGGCGGTCTTCGGCGCGGCGTTGTTGACGTTCGCGGGGGCCGGAGCCGGAGTGGCCGGCGCGCTGGGGGCGGCGGTCGGCGCGGAGGCGGCGGGAGTGCTGTTGGCTATCTCACCCGGCGATTCCGGTGTGTAGTCGGCGAGAAACTCGTGCCAGCTCTCATCGACCGACGACGGATCTTGCTTGTACTTCTGGTACATCTCGTCGACGAGCCACTGGTTCTGTCCGAACTGGGATGTTGAGCTGCTCACAGCAGGTGTTCGCCTCATTTCGTTCTTCGCGCTGCGACGTTTGTGACGTGCCCGGCACGGGTCGATCGGCACGATGTGCGCCGATGCGCCCTTTCTGAGGATAGGCCCAGCCGTGACAGCGTGCCCCAGCGCGGCCATGCGTAGGCGCACCGCCGCGCCACTGTCCGGTTAACCACCCCCGGACAGACCCAGCCTCATAGGTGACGACTCGTCCCCGGTCGAGAATATTCCTTCGTCGGAATCGGCTGCCTCCCAGAGTCGGTTATAGATTCCGCGCTCCGCCAGTAACTGCTCGTGCGCGCCGAATTCGACGATCCGGCCGTGCGCGACAACCGCGATCCGATCGGCGCGCGCGGCGGTCGCCAAGCGGTGCGCCACGATCACCGTGGTGCGCCCGCGAGCCAGCGATCTGCTCGCTACCAGCACCTTTTCCTCATTGGCCGGATCCAGCACCGCGGTGGCCTCGTCGAGCAGCAGCAGATCCGGGTCGACCAGCTCCGCGCGGGCCAGCGCGATCAGCTGGCGTTGACCCGCCGACAGCCCGCGTCCGCCCTCGCCGATCGGCTGGGCCATGCCGCGCGGCAGCGTCTCGATCATCTCGAGTGCGCCGACAGCCGCGGCGGCCCGGGCGATGTCGGCCGATGTGGCACAAGGTTTCCCGAATGCAATGTTGCTAGCGACGTCGCCGGTGAACAGGTGAGCTTCCTGAGGGACCACGCCGAGCCGGGCGCGGAACCGGTCGAGCCGGTAGTCACGGATATCGATCTCGTCGACGCGAATGGATCCGGAGTGTGCGCCGGCTCCGTCTGCGCCGGGATGCGAACGGGGAAGGTCGTAGAGGCGCGCCAGCAGTTTGACCACCGTCGATTTGCCCGCCCCGGTCTCTCCGACCAGCGCGAGGGTCGAGCCGGCCGGGATGTGCAGCGAAACATCTTCCAGCGCAGGCGTTCTGGCGTCGGGGTAGCGGAAGGTCACGCGGTCGAAGCGCACGTCGCCGCGCAGTCCGTCCTCGATGTCGACCGCATCGGCCGGATCGGGAGCGATCGAGGACGGCGTGTGCAGCAGCGTTTCGATGCGGCGCAACCCCACCCGGGCCTGCTGGTAGCCGTCGAAGACCTGGGAGAGCTGGGTGATCGGCCCGAACAACAGGCTCAGGTAGAGCACGAAGGCCACCAGCGTGCCGGCCGTCGTGGTGCCGTGCGCGACCTCGCGGGCGCCCAGATACACCACCGCCGCCTGCGCCAGATCCGCCCACGCCAGCACGAACGCGAAATACAGCGCGATGGCGCGCTGGGCCCGCAACCGGGCTCTGCGGTATCGGTCGGAATAGTCGGTGAACCGGCGGGCGGCCTCGGCCTCGTGGCGGTAGGCCTGGGTCGCGCGCAGGCCCGCGACGTTCTCCTGGAAGTCGGCGTTGACCGTGGCCACCCGTTCCCGCGAGGCCGAATACGCCGAGGCCGAGACGCGGCGGAAGAACACTGTCGCCACGATCAACGGGGGCAGCGCCACGAACACCACGACGGCGAGCGCGGCGTCGATCACCAGCAGTGCGATCACGATGCCCACGACCGTGACCAGGCTGATCAGGGCGGTGCCCAGCCCGGTTTGCAGGAAGGTCGACAGCGCGTCGATATCGGTCGTCATCCGCGTCATGATCCGGCCGGACAGCTCGCGCTCGTAGTAGTCCAGGCCGAGTCGTTGCAGGTGGGCGTAGCTGCGCACCCGCAGCCCGTACAGCACTCGCTCGCCGCCGCGCGCCGAGAGCCGGGTGTTGAGGGCCTCGGCCACCCAGCTCAGGACCACCAGCACCACCCCGGCGACGGCCGCGATCGCCAGCGCGGCGCTGCGATGCTGTCCGACGCCGTCGTCGAGTGCGAATCGGGTGAGCGCCGGGAACGCCACCGAGACGGCCGCGTCCACGGCCAGCAGCGCGACCACGGCCGCCAGCAGGCGGCGCACCGGCCGCAGCAACCGCACCAGCCGGAATTTCGGATCCGGCTGTTCCAGCTCGCGATCGTCGAGCTCCGGTTGTTCGGTCGCCGGAGCCAGACTCGCCAGCGCGGCCCGCATCTCCGGCGGCGAATCCGGTTCCGAACTCGAATCCTCGGCAGCCGCAACGAGTTCGGCATCCGGAAATCCATCCGGGCCCGGCTCCGCGATACGGCCGCCCGGTCCCGGCAGGCGGATCACCCGATCCGCGTGTGCCAGGGTCGATTCGCGGTGCGCGAGGATCAGCGTGGTGCGGCCGCGGGCGGGCAGGGCGTCGAAGATCGCGGCCTCGGTGACGGCGTCCACCGCGGAGGTGGCGTCGTCGAGGACGAGGATGCGCGGGTCGGCGAGGAGGGCGCGCGCCAGGGCCAGGCGTTGCCGCTGCCCTCCGGAGAGCGTGAGGCCGCGCTCGCCGACGACGGTGTCGTAACCGTCCGGCAGGGCGCGGATGAATTCGTCGGCCGCGGCCATCCGGGCGGCCGCGCGGATCTCCTCGGGATCGGCATCCGGTGCGCCGAGCGCGATATTGGCGGAGATGGTGTCGGAGAACAGGAACGGCTCGTCGAAGACGACGCCGATCGTCTCGCGCAGATCGGCGGCCCGCACCCGGGCGATATCGATTCCGGCGGTCTCCGGATCCTGGTCCGCCCCGAAGAGGCTGATCCGTCCCGACTCGGGCGCGTGGAATCGCGGCAGCAGCAGTGTCAGCGTCGATTTTCCGGAGCCGGCCGGTCCGATCACCGCCACCGTCTCGCCGGGGCGCACGGTGAGATCGAAATCGTGCAGCACCGGGCGTCCCGGTTCGAATCCGAAGGTGAGGCCTCGGATGTGCAGGCCGAGCGGCCCCTCCGGCAGCGGTTGCGGATCGGGCGGGTCGATGCTCTCCGGAGCCTCGTCGATGACCTGATAGACGCGTTCGGCCGCCGCCCGGGTCAGCTGCGCCATGACCAGGACGTTGGACAGGATCCGGGTGCTCGACGCCATCATGGTCACGTAGGTAGCGAAGGCCAGGAAGGTGCCGACGCCGATCACCGAACGCAGCGCCAGCGTGCCGCCGAGGGCGATCACGATCACCAGCCCGGCCTGTGGAATCGCCGACACCGTCGGCGCGAATCGGGAATCGATGCGCGCCGCGCGCATCCGGTGCGCGTAGAGCCGCCGCCCGTGCTCCTCCAGAATCCGCACCATCCGCGATTCCTGGCCGAAACCCTTCACCACTCGCACGCCGGTGACGGTTTCCTCGACGTGCTGGGCCAGATCGGCCGCCCGCTGCTGCGCCGACCAGGTGGCCGCGTGCAGCCGCGGCCGCACCCGGTACACCACCAGCGCCAGCAGCGGCACGGTCAGCAGCGACACCAGGGCCAGCGGCGGCGAGAGCACCAGCATGGCCACCGCGGCGAAGACGAAGATCAGCAGCGAGGCGGCCGAGAGCGGCGCCATCGCGAGCAGCCCCTGCACCAACTGCAGATCGCTGATCGAGCGCGACACCACCTGGCCCGTGCGCAACCGGTCCTGCCGCGGTCCGTCGTAGCGGTGCAGCGCGGTGAGCAGGTCCACCCGCACCTCGTGCTGGACGTCCAGCGCCAGCCGTCCCGCGAGCCAGCGCCGCCCGTAGGTCGCCGCGAATCGGGCTATGGCCAGGGCGACCAATATCCCGGCGATCGGAGCGAGTGCCCCGACCTCGCCGGCCCGGGCCCGGTCCAACGCGGCCTTCGCGGCCAGGGGTGCCGCGGCCTCCGCGCCGGCTCCCGCCACCACGGCCAGAACGACCCCGGCCAGCACCCGCGGATGACCGGCGCAGGCAGTCCAGAGCCGTCGCAACCAGCCGCCGCGGCCCGCATCGGGCGCGCGGCGGGACCGCTCACGGGACGGTGCCGTTGCGGCCGAGCCGGCGCCGCGGCGGGATCCGGGGTCGAGGGTGTCGGTGTCGTTCATGTCGATTCGACGGTACCGACGCGCCCCGACACCCGGCGTCTCCCGCACCCCGTGCGGGAAATTCCACCCGGATCGGCTGTCGAATCAGATGTCGCGCGTGCGCAGATACCACCACCCGGCCGCCCCGGCGGCGACCGCCCAGATCACCAGCACCACGGCCGAAGCCGCATTCGGCGGCAGGAACGGACTCTCGGGGAACGAACCGACCGCGACCGAGCCGATGGTGGCCGAACCCGGCAGCAGCACCACGACGCCCGCGATGCCGGCGCCCTTGGCGACCAGCCAGATCAGCGGTTCCAGGATGAACAGCCATCCCGCCATCGCGATCACGGCCAGATTGGGTGAACGCACCAGCAATCCCAGGCCCACGCCGATCACGCCCCAGCACACCGCCGCGAGCAGGCCGCCGCCGAACACCCCCACCAGTCGCCAGCCGAATTCGACGGTGTGCCGCCCGAAGGCCAGCAGGCCCAGCGCCGCGCCGATCTCCGCGCACGCCGCGAGAACCAGCGAATAGGCCGCGGCCACACCGGCTTTCGCGCCGAAGAGCACGTTGCGGTCGGGCGTGAACAGTGCGGTGAGTTCCATGCCGCGGTAGCGGTATTCGTCGCCGGCCACGACCGCGCCGCCGATCGCCGCCGCACCCACCGCCACCGCGATCGCCAGATACAACCCGACGGTCGCGGTCCCGGTAACCAGCGCCTCGCGCGGTTGCGGACCCGACCCGCGCAGCGCGGAGGCAGAGGCGACGACGAAGCCCACGGCCGCGAGCACCGGGGGCAGCATCCAGCCGGAGCGCACCGCGGTGATCTTGCGCATTTCGGCGCTCGCCGCCCGGTTCACCTCGGCGGGAACGGTGGGCAGGGTCGGCAGCATCATCGCGTTCCGTACATGGTCGCAGGGGCGGGGGCGGGATAGGCCGGCGGCGCGGACGATTTGGTGAGGATGGCCAGCACCCGATCCGGGTGGACGGGTTCGGCCACCACCTCGCCGAGATGGACCCGGGCCAGCGCCGCGGCGGCCTCGATCTCGGCGCGAGAAGCCTCGGCGACGGCAAGTCGGCCGTCACTGCGCATCACCGCGTCGGTGAAGCCCTGCGCGGCCAGCGTGGTGGCCAGCGCGATCGGGCTCGACGCCGCGACCACCAGCCGATCCGGATGGTTGCGCCGCAGCCGCCGCGGACTGCCCTGATAGGCCACCGAACCGGCCGAGAGCACGATCACCTGATCGCAGACCGGCACGGCCGCGGCCAGGCTCTGCGAGGTGAACAGGGTGGTGCCACCGCGCCGGGCATGAGCCCGCAGATAGTCGAAAAGCCATGCCCGCTCGGGCGATTCGAGACCTTCGAACGGGTCGTCGAGCACCAGCAGGCGCGGCTGTGCGAGCAGTGCCTGCGCCACCGCGAGCCGCGTGCGCAGGCCGTCGGGAACGTCCCGCACCCGCGTGGCGGCGGCTTCGTCGAGGCGCAGCATCGCGAGCAGGGCGTCGACCCGCTCGTCGTCGACACCCGCGGCGGCCGCGTACACCCGCAACTGGGCGCGCACGGTCCGCGCCGGGTGCAGTCCGCGCGGCTGCAGCACCGCGCCGATCCCGCCGCCGTCGAAGGTCTCGGCGACGCCGGAATCGGCTCGCAGCAGTCCGAGCAGAATGTGGATCAGCGTGGATTTTCCGGATCCGGGCGGGCCGACGAGGGCCGCGGTGGTGCCGGCCGGAACCGAGAACCCGACATCGCGTAAGGCGACCACACCCTCGAACTGCTTGTGCAGTCCGCTGATCGAGACGGCGAGCGAGCGGGCCGCGCTCATCGCTGCTCGGCCGTCGAACCGGAGGCGGTGCCGTCCGGATTACCCAGTGCGGGAAGCGGATCAGCGTCGATCACGGTACCGCGTGCGGTACGGCCGGACCACCGCATCGGTGCGGGGCCGAATGCCTTGTGCGCGTTGCCGATCACATTCTTCCCCAGGGCGCGGTTGCCGAATCCGCCGACGGCCGCGCCGATTCCGGCCGGCAGGATCTTGCCGAACATGAGCATGCTGCGCTTGGTGACGAACTGGACGACGAATCGCTTCATCAGCGATTCGTTCATGCCCTTGATGCCCGGGATCCGCTCCGCCAGCAGCGTGCCCCAGTTCTTGGCCGAATGGCCCACGCTCTGCTGCACGATCTCCATACCGCTCTCGCCGAGCACCACCGCCAGCACCAGCGCACGCCGGCGTTCCTTGTCCTCGGGGGCGACGCCGTGGACGGCGGCGACGGCCAGGGTGAAGACGGCCGAGGCCTCGAGGAAGAAGGTGGTTTCCGCGCTCATCGCCGCGAGCGAGGTCAGGGTGCCCACCCCCGGCACGGCGGCCGTGGCGCCGACCGCGGTGCCGCTGCCGGTCACGGTCGTGAGATAGATCTTCTCCAGCCGATCGAGGATCTGAGCCGGACTCTCGTCCGGATGTGCCCGGCGGAACCGGTCGACGTACTTCGCGACCGCGGGAGCCTGCAATTGTGCCCCGTTGTCCAGCAGTGACCGCACGGCCTTTTCCACGCCGCTGTCGAACATCGGTAACGCACCCCTCTCGTCCGGTCGGCACAAACTCTAGTGGTGCCGATCCGACGGCCGCGGACGAAGTCGGCGACGGTGGCCGATACGGCCGTCGTCCGTGCAACGAATCGCGCCCGGGTCCGGTTCCACTGCGGCCCCGCGCCGCCTACCGTGGAGAGGGTGAGTGGTGTCTCCGCGGGAGCGCGCCGGTTGCCTGCCCCGTCGTTGCGGCCCTATCTCGGCCGCTACGACGGCTATCTGCTGCGCGGATTCGATCCGGGCGTGCACGTCGGCATGCCGAGTACCTCGATCACGGTGATCCTCACCATCGACGAACCGATCGACGTGCCGGTGTCCTCCCATCCCGACCAGGCCGGAGGCCGCTGGGACGCGTTGGCCGGCGGGCTGACGCTGCGGCCGACACTGATCGCGCACAACGGCTACCAGCACGGAATCCAGCTGGCGGTGACACCGCTGGGTGCGCGGGCGCTGTTCGGCATACCCGCCGGTGAGCTGGGGGAGTGGATCGTCGATCTGTCGGATCTGCTGGGGCCCGAGGCCGAGCGGGTGCGGGAGCGGATCGCCGCGACCTCCGACTGGCGGGCGCGGTTCGCCGTGCTGGACGAGGTCTTCTGCGCGCGGGTCGCCGCGATCGATGCGCGCCGGCTCGAGATGGACGCCAATCTCCGCCGGGCCTGGCGGCTGCTGACCGATCCCGCCGGCGCACCCGCGGTCGATCGGGTGGCGCACGAGATCGGCTGGAGCAGAAGGCATCTGGCCGCGCGATTCGCCGGTGAGTTCGGCATCACGCCGAAGGAGGCCGCGCGGCTGACCCGCTTCGAGGTCTCGCATCGCATGGTGCGCCGCCCCGAGGTGAGCATCGCCGAGGTGGCCGCCGCGACCGGCTATTACGACCAGGCCCATATGGCCCGCGAGTGGCGCGAACTGGCCGGCTGCCCGCCCTCGGCGTGGCGTGCGCGTGAGGTGTTCCCATTCGTCCAAGACGACGGGGGCCCGGGCGAGAAAGGCTGGGTGCATGACCGAAACAACCGATACCGCAACGACCCGTACCGCGACGACGACCGCCCCGCTGTGGCCGACGTTCATCTACCGTGACGCCCCGGCGGCGATCGACTTCCTGCAGCGCGCCTTCGGCTTCGTAGAAGTCGCCCGCTACGGCACCGCCGACGTGGTCCAGCACGCCGAACTCGGCTGGCCCGGCGGCGGCGGGATCATGCTCGGTTCGCAGCGCGGCGATTCCGCGCTCTGCGAGCAGCCGCCGGGGACCGGCTCGGTGTACATCGTCGTCGACGACCCGGACGGACTCTACGAACGCGCCCGTGCCGCCGGTGCGACCATCGTGCGCGGACTCCGCGACGAGGACTACGGCTCGCGCGGATTCACCTGCCGCGATCCCGAAGGCGTGTTCTGGAGCTTCGGCACCTACGCGGGAACCTCCGCCTGACGAAACGACGCACGAGCGGATCCGGTGCGGAGGCGGGGACAGCCTCCGCCCGGTGACGCTCAGACCCAGTCGGCGGCCGGAACCCGCTCCGCCGGCAGGGGCGGCGGAGGCGGGGTGCCGTCCCCGAAGGGATTGCCGCCCAGTGCTTCTCGGCCGTGCGGCGTCAGCCAGCCCGACAGTTCCGGCCCCTTCGGCACGATCCCGGTCGGATTGATATCGCTGTGCACGATGTAGTAGTGCCGCTTGATCTGCGTGAAATCGATGGTGTCGCCGAAGCCCGGGGTCTGGAACAGGTCGCGCGCGTAGGCCCACAGCACGGGCTGTTCGGTGAGCTTGTTCCGATTGCATTTGAAATGGCCGTGATACACCGGGTCGAACCGCACCAGCGTGGTGAACAGCCGCACATCGGCCTCGGTGATGGTGTCGCCGACCAGGTAACGCTGTTCGCTCAACCGTTCCGACAACCAGTCCAGCGCGGTGAACAGCCGATCGTAGGCGGCGTCGTAGGCGTCCTGGCTGCCGGCGAAGCCGCAGCGGTAGACACCGTTGTTGACCTCGGTGTAGACGCGCCGGTTCACCTGATCGATCTCGGCGCGCAGCGGTTCGGGATACAGCTGCGGCGCGCCCGGCCGGTGGAACTGCGTCCACTCGGTGGAGAAGTCGAGCGTGATCTGCGGGTAGTCGTTGGTGACCACCTGTCCGGTCGGCACGTCCACCACCGCCGGGACCGTGATACCGCGCGGATACTCCGGGTCGCGCGCGAGGTAGGCATCGCGCAGGAAGTGGATGCCCAGCACCGGGTCCACCTCGTCCGGATCGAGGTCGAAGGTCCAGCTGCGTTTGTCGTGGGTCGGCCCGCACAACCCCAGCGAGATCACCTGCTCCAAACCGAGCAGCCGCCGCACGATCAGCGTGCGGTTGGCCCACGGGCAGGCCCGCGCCGCGATCAGCCGATAACGCTGCGGTTCGACGTAATAGCCGTCGCGGCCGTCGGCGGTGATCCGGGTCGTGATGTAGTTCGTATCGCGTTTGAATTCGCCGGGCTCGACATAGGTCGCGGTGTTCGAACCGGCGTGCTCGATCGGCGAGGTATCCACCGGACCAGTCTGGCAGACCGGCGGGCGGGGTACCGGTTACGACTGGTTCTGGATAGATTCGGCCGATGAGCGATTCGAAACCCACCCGGTTGGAGCGGACCGAGACCGAGGCCGGCGCCCAGCTCGCGATCATCACCATCGACCATCCGCCGTTGAACCTGTTCGATTCGGCGCTGCTGGGATCGCTCGCCGCCGATCTCGCCGAGTTGACCGCGAATCCGCCGCGAGCGCTGCTGATCCGCGCCGAGGGCAAGGTCGTCTCCGGTGGGGTCGACGTCCACGAATTCGACGGCCTGAGCGTGGATCAGGGCGCCGAACTCTGGCGGCGCCTGTTCCAGGGCATCATCCACCCGGTCGAGGCCCTGCCGTGCCCGGTCGTCTTCGCCGCCCACGGCCTCACCCTGACCGCCGCCTTCGAGATCTCGCTGGCCTGCGACATCCTGCTGGCCTCGCCGAAGGCCAGGTTCGGGCTGGTGGAGACGGTCGTGGGCCTGACGCCGTCGATGGGCGGCCCGCAGCGGCTGGCCGAGCGCGCCGGTTCCGGCCGGGCGCGGGAGCTGGTCATGACCGGCGACCTGTACGACGCGGCCACCCTCGCCGACTGGGGTGTGGTCAACGCGGTGCACGAGGATGTCGACACCGCGGCCCGGGCGCTGGCCGCCCGCCTCGCCGACGGCCCGACCCGCGCGCACGCGGCCACCAAGCAGATCATCGCGGCATGGCGTTCCGGCGGCGTCGAACATGCCGATTCGGTGACGCCCAAGGTCTCCGGTGAACTGTTCGAAACCGAGGATTTGCGGGGTGCGGTGCGCAGCTTCCTGGACGTGGGCCCGGGGAAGGCGAGCTACACCGGGCGGTGATCGCCCGGACATCTTTGTCGCCTAACGCCCCGCGATTGTGATCTGCGTCATATAGTCACAGATGCCTGTTGATCGAGGCATCCGGAGGGACTTGATGACGCAGCTTCTGATCGAATATCCGCAGACGCGAAATCCGTGGTGCGGCAACCCTCTTGCTCGCGGTGCCGACGGCGTGCTGCGGTACGGAAATCTCAATCCGGCCCTCACCGAACTGCTCGATGTGCAGGTACACGCGTTTTCGGCCCGGGAGGCGGTCGTCGAAATCGGCGGTCCGCGGCTGACCTACCGGCAGCTGTGGCATGCCGCCTCCCGGATAGCCGGCGGCCTGCAGGAACACGGAATCGGTTACGGCGACCGGGTTGCCGTGCGGATGCCGGTGGGCGCGCGCTGGGTCCAGGCCTTCCTCGGCGCCCTGTTGTCCGGTGCGGTGCCGGTGCTGGTGCACGACGGGCTGCCCGATGAAGTGGCCGCCCAGGTAATCGCGGACAGCTGCGCGGATTTCGTCCTCGACGGCGGCGGCGCGGACGCCGGGTACGCCGACTTCCCCGACGGCGCGGCCTTCATCGACGACGGTGCCTCGCTGAGCGAGCTCGCCCTGCTGTGCTACACCAGCGGCGCTGCGAGCCAGGGCCTTTCGGCGGCGCCGGGCGGTCCGCGCGGTGTCGAATTGACCAACGAGAATCTGCTGTCGGCGGTGCGCTCGGTGGTGGGCGCCTTCGACCTGCCGACCGAAAGATTGCGCAACCTGGTCCTGATGCCGCTGGCGCACGCGAGCGGCTGTGTCGATCAACTGCTGCCGACCTTCGCCGTGGGCGGCACGGTCGTCCTCGCCCCGGATCCGGCGATGATCGCCGAGACGATCGTCGCCGAACGTATCGATATGGTGGCCGCGACGCCCCGCATCTTCGCGGGCCTGCTCCCGGAACTGGCCGGATTGCGGGCGGAGGGCGTGCGCCAGGTGTGCAGTGCGGGACATCGCGCCGAACTGGCCGCGACCGACGCCGGCACCGCCGAAATCGTCGCCGAGACGCTGCGCGAGGTGTTCCCGCTGGCGCGGCAGTGGTCGGTATGGGGTGCGACCGAAACCAGCGGCATCGGATTGGCGCTGGTGGACAGCGGCGTGACGCCGGGCAGCGACGTTCTCGGATTCCCGTTCGGCGGTACGGAATTGGCGCTGTGGGGGCCGCGGGCCGGGGTGGGCAGCGGCGAATTGCTCTGTCGCGGGCCGAATATCACCCCGCGCTACTGGAACGACCCGCAGACCACGCAATCGCGGTTCACGGGCAGTTGGTTCCACACGGGAAATCAGGTCAGCATCGACACCGACGGTCTGGTCCACCGCACCGGATAGCCGGTGCCGGCCGGCAGTACCGGATCACTCCAGCATGCGGGTGTGCAGGGCGGCCCGCAGTTGCGGTGTGATGCCGATGGCCTCGAGATAGGCGTCGAGGGTGCCGTAGTGGCGGTGCATGGCCTCGGTGCCGGCGGCGAGGTATTCGATGCTCACGCCCAGCAGGGCGGGCGGCAGCGACTCGCCGGAATTGCGTGCCACGTCGGCGGCCAGCGATTCGACGGCCTCGTTGCTGAGCAGATAGTCGGCCAGGACGTCGTCCTCGGTGACGCCGACGGCCCGCAGCAGGGTGGCGACCGCCCAGCCGGTGCGGTCCTTACCGGCCGCGCAGTGCACCAGCACCGCGCCGTCGCCGCGGGCCAGCGACCGGGCCATCGCGGTGATCGCGAGTCCCGCCTCCGGCATCGAGGGGAATTCCGCGTAGACCTCGAGCAGGTCGAGGTGGCGGCCGGTCGTCGGGGCCTCCTCGCGCGCGGCGGCCTCGTGCGGCGGCAGCGCCGTCGCCTCCGGAGCCTCGTGCGGGGCCCGGGCGGCGCCGACCCCGGAGTGGAACGGTGTCACCTCCAGCCGCACGCCGTGGGGAAGGATGTCGACGCCCATCCGGTCGGCCTCGCCGGGCCCGCGCAGATCGTGCACGGTGGCGACGCCGAGCCGGCGCAGGATGTCGTGCCCGCGTTCGTCCAGCCGGCACAGCTGAGCCGACCGGAGCAGAACTCCGCTGCGAATCTTGGTCCCGCTTGCCGTGCGCAGACCGCCGACGTCGCGGTAGTTGAAGGTGCCGGGAATGTGGAGATGATCGGGGCCCACCGTTGTCACGACTCCAGGTTATCGGCGGGTTCGACACGGTGGGCGGCGATGGCTCAGCTGTGTGCTCGCCCACATCGATATAACGATTCCCGGCCCGAGGCCGTAGAGTTCTGAGCGTTTGCGCCCGCGCGGCAGCCGCCCTGACCGTGGCGGATCCGCCGCCGAACCCCACCGCGGGATGTGTCGGGGTGGTAACAAAACAATCTTTCAGTACGGAATGACCCATCGAACCTGGTCACGATCCCCGAAAACCCTCTAACATTGACGGATGTTGAACGGGCCGCCCGGGGTAGACCTCGGAAGAGATCACCGCGGATCTGATGCCCGTTGAGCGAGCCGCGCAGGCGAGGTGCGCGAGTTCTTTCGCCGAGGGAGTCGTCGTTGAGCGCTAGTGGAGAGATGATTCGGGTCCGGCCGCGGCCGATTGTGCAGGAGGCCATCGACGCCGCGTCGGCCGCCTGCGACTGCACGGGCACGCGCGCGTTACGGGTGGTTCTGCATGCCGGCGTGAGTGCGATGTGGTCGGCCATCCGGGCCACCCCGCAACGGCAGGTGCATACGCTGGATCTCACGATCAGTTCCTTACGCCGCCGCTGGGAGGGCGAGGCCGACTGTCCCGGTCTCTCGGCGACGGAGTGGCTGCGCGACCTGGACGCCGAGGTCGGTGCGGCGCTGGACGCGTGTGCCGAACGTTCGAATACCCAGTGGATCGAGCCGGTGGCGGCGATATCGGCGTATGTGCTGGCCGTGATCCAGGGCGCCGTGCTGCGCTGGCTCGCCGATGGTGACGACGAGACCACGCTCGTGGTGCTGGACGATCTGGTCGCCACGCTGATCACCAAGGCGGTCGATCGGTAACGACGCGCCGGGTCTCCTGGACGTGTGACCAGTTTCGTGATTGGCTGATGTGGTGACAGACGCGTCGCCCATCGCAGACCTGCACGCCGCCACCGCGGACCTCGATCCGCCCCTGGCCGCGCTGGACCTGAGCGCGCTGCGCGCCAACGCCGCAGACCTGGTGCGCCGGGCCCGCGGCGTGCCGATCCGGGTGGCCAGCAAATCGGTGCGCTGCCGCGCGGTCCTGGAGGAAGTGCTCGGATCGCAGCTCACCGGCCACGGCGGATTCGCCGGCATCATGTCCTATTCGTTGCGCGAAGCACTGTGGCTGGCCGGACACGGAGCACGCGACATTCTGCTCGGCTATCCGAGCGTCGATCGCGCCGCGCTGGCCGAATTGGCCGCCGACGCCACCTTGCTCGACTCGATCACGCTGATGATCGACGACGTCGCCCAGCTGGATCTGATCCGCGCCGCAGTAGGTGGCGCCGGAATCAGCCCGCGGGTGTGCCTGGACGTCGACGCCTCGTTGCGGATCGGCCCGCTGCACCTGGGGGTGCGCCGATCGCCGATCCGGACTCCCGAGCAGGCCGAGCGGCTGGCCCGGGTCGCCCGCGAGCGCGGCTTCCGGGTGGTGGGTGTGATGACCTACGAGGCCCAGATCGCCGGCCTGCCCGACACCAATCCCGCGGTGCGGCTGGTCAAACGGCTCTCCGCGGCCGAAATCGGCACTCGCCGTACGCATGTGCTCGACGCCGTGCGTTCGGTGGCCGGTGAGCTCGAGATCGTCAACAGCGGCGGCAGCGGGTCCATCGAGGTGAGTGTGGCGGCACCCGAGGTCACCGAGGTGACGGCCGGATCCGGTCTCTACGTGCCGACGCTGTTCGACGGATATCGCGCGTTCACGCCTCGTCCCGCGCTGTATTTCGCGCTGCCGGTGCTGCGCCGCCCGACCGCCGATATTGCCACCGTCTTCGCCGGCGGCTACATCGCCTCCGGTCCGGCCGGTGCCTCACGAGTGCCGAAGCCGGTGTGGCCCAAGGGGTTACGGTTGATCGGCACCGAGGGTGCGGGGGAGGTGCAGACGCCGTTCACGGGCGCCGCGGACCTGGCCGTCGGGGATCGGGTGTGGATGCGCCACGCCAAGGCCGGTGAGCTCTGCGAACGCTTCGACGCCATCCACATCGTGGATGCCGACGACCGGCGCACCACGGTGCCGACCTATCGGGGCGAGGGCCGCAACTTCGGCTAGCCGCGCCCGGTCAGTTCGAGGTAGGCGGCCAGATCGGGCAGCTGTTCGGGGGTTTCGGGCAGATAGTCGGTGAGCAGCGGCGACGCCACGACGATCGCCGACCACATCGCCCGGGAGACGGCGGTGGTCAGCCAATGCCGCGAGAGCAGATCGTCCATTCCGTGCGGTGCGTCGGCGGGGGCCGAGGTCGTCATCGAGATCAGCACGACCGCCGCCTCCCGGCCGCGGAAGCGATCGGCGGTGCCGACCACCACGTCCTCGATCCGGGCCCGCGACAACAGCATTCGAATGCGTGCCACCTGCGCGTGATAGGGCGTGACCACCAGAATGTCGTGCGGATGCAGCCGCCGCGTGAGTACGCCCTGGCGCCAGGTGCGGCCCAGCAGGGACCGGACCTGACGGACGATCTCGCGGGCCTCCTCCGCGGATTCGGTGCTGTTGCCGTGATGTTCGACCGGCACCGCGCGCACACCCGGCGCGACGCCCTCGAGTTCGCGGGCGAGGGTGACCGTCTCGTTGGAGCGCAGCCGGCGGCCGTAGCGCAGCGACGACACCGGCCCGCACACCTGGGGATGCATCCGCCAGGTGCGCTCCAGGAAATAGCCGAAAGCCGTGGGCACCGTGGGGTTGTCGCCGACGATGCGACCCAGGGCCGAATCGTGGACGCGCTCGGGATGCAGGCCGGTACCCGGCAGCGGAGCGGGATCGCCGATCAGCAGCAGATTGCGCGCCGACGCGCCGACCGCGATCGCCTGCGCCAGCGGGAAATACCCGGCGTCGGCGATCACCAGGAGGTCCAGACTCTGCGGCGCCACCTGGTCGGGATCGGTGAAATCGCCGGTCAGTCCGCCGATCACACAACCGTTCACCGCGTTGTCGAGGAAGCGCGGATAGCGGTCGGCGGCGATTCCCAGCCATTCCGGAGCCACCGTGTGCACATCCGATTTGGCGACCAGTTCGGGCAGTACGCCCACGCGGACCACGGCGTCGAGCAGCACCTCGGCGGCCGAATGTGTTTGCGCCACCACCCCGACGCGCCACTTGTAGCGGGTCACCAGCCGCTCGATCACCCGCGCCGCGGTGTCGAGTTTGCCGGTGCCCGAGGGCCCCTGCACCGCGAGATACGAGTGGTCGAGATCGAGCACCGCCGCGGTGATCGCGGCCGCGTAGTCGCCGAAGACCTGCGGCAGCGCGGTCGCACTGTGCAGCCGGGGCCGCCGCCGGCACAGCAGATCGAAGGCCGCCGTCAGCGGGACGTCCGGCAAACTGACCAGCAGATCGTGCGCCACGGCGTTCAGCGCCTGTTCCAGATTGTCGTCGCGGCCCGGCGGATCGGGCACGATGGCGACCGGCAGTTCGTCGTAGGGTGCGCATCCCGGCGGTAGCAGCTCCTCCACCCGCACCACATCGTCGAAGTTGTCGTCGAGGGCGAAGCCGAGGACCGTCGCCGCCGCGGTGGCGCGCCGGCCGGGGGTGGCCGGGAGGTCGGGGACGGGCGAATCGTAGAGCGTGCGTACCGCGGTGCCCGGAGGCGGCGGACGTCCGGTGCCGAGCCTGCCGGTCAGCTTCAGGTAGCGCCGCATCGGCCGGTCGTCGGTGTGCTGCCATTTCGTGTCGACGCTGGCCCAGTCCGCGACGAGAACCCCCGGGGTATCGGCCCATTCACCGATCGGCCGATGCAGGCGGTCTTCGTGCGCCCAGTGCAGCGGCTGGCGCTCGCGCCGGTGATAACCCAGGACCGCGGCCATCATGGCTGCGGCTTGCTGTCCGGCACTGCGAGTGTCGTCGTAGTCGAAGGCGAATTCGCGCAGCGCCGCCTCCACCGCGGCCGGTTGTTCGGCGAGGGTGCGGCGGGGGACCGGGCAGGGCTGGATGTCGTGCTCGGCGGCGAGTTCGTACAGTCGCTCGCGCAGCCGCAGCGTTGCCGCACAGGAGGATTCGAGATCGGCGCGAACCGGTTCCGCCTCGGGGTCGAGGAGGCCGAGTACTTCCGGCAGATCATAGGACCGGGCACCGATCAGCAGCGCGGAACGCACGATCGGATACAGGTCCAGCAGCGCGCCGAGCAGCTCGTCGGCGGTCTCCTCGTCGGCGCCGCAGCGTGCGCACAGGTCGGCAAGCAGCGTCCGGATCGGCGAACAGAAGTGGTAGATCCGCAGGTCGGGATGGTGCTGCTGGCGGTCGGCCAGAAATTCCAGCAGCGCCACCGGATCGTGCGTGGTGAAGGCGTGGAACAGGAACACGCCCTCGCCACCGTCCGCACCGCGCGCGGCGACCCCGACGCCGACGGCTGATCCGGCGACCGAGACGAAGACGTCCCCGGTGTCGGGCCGGGCCAGCTCACCGAACGCGGCCGCATCGGTGACTGCATAGGCCGGCCGCCCGGTACGCTCGCGGCGCAACTGCAGCTCGGCCTGCCGCCGCAGCGTCGAAAACGTCTGTACCGCAACGCCGGTCACCGACGAATCCGCGGCGGCGAGGCGATCGACCGTGGTGATGCCGGCATCGCGCAGCTGCGCCCGCACCGACGGTCGCATCCCGGCCACCAGCAGCAGATCACGCCCGGCCACCAGTTCGGCGGTGCAGCTCGCGCATTGCCCGCAGGCGAGGTAGCGACGGTCTCCCCACTGCACGGGCAGCAGTTCGTCCTGTTTGGCGGCGAGGATCGTGGCGAGCCGAATCCGTCGCGCCGCGTATACGATTTCGGCCGGACCGAGCTCGTAGATCCGTTCCGCACCCGCGGCATCCCGGATCCGGACCCACGGATCGACGTCGAATCCGTTGGCGCGCACCATGCGCGCACACGCGGCCGCCTCCATGAGCGCCGCGACATCGGACGACATCGAACGGACGTACAGGATGAAGGAGGAATGCGGAGTCGGCGCGGCGTCGCGGTCCGGGACGCCGGCGGCCGCTGTCGCGGATTCGCCGGTCGCGCCGATGTCGGGCAGCGCCGCGGCCGCGGATCGCCGGGGCTGTACCGGCGTGAGGTCGTCGCGGCGGACGAGGACGGCGCATCCGGCCGCGAAGGATCCGTCGAAGAAGGTGGCCCCGAATATCGCCGGCGCGTCGGTGCCGAGTGCGGCGACGGTCTGCTCGTGTGCGCGGCGCAATTCCGTGGCCGTGGCGGCCGGCGAATCGATGCCGATCACGGCCGCGCCGAGAGCCGCGTGCACATCGTCGAACACGTCGTCCGACAGTGTGTCCGAACCCAGCGGAAAGCTCACCGGATCGGTCGCATCCGGCGAAACGACAAGGCCCAGTTCGGTATCGAGCGCGCGCAGCAGCGCGAATTCGCAGCGCGCTGCCCTCACCAGGTCATCGGTGCTGCACACGACACGATCACCGAACAGAATCAATCGCGGCCCTCCTGAGTCCGGACACCCGCACGCGGCCGACGCACCGCTCGCGTGCCGAGTCGCGCAACAGCGTAATCTTTCGAGGTCGTACGGCGTGGCGTGAGGGGGGCGTGTCGGATATCGGTCTCACTTCGCCGGGCCGGGCCCGCTCACCGGCGACCCGCCCGTGACAATGGGGTGATGCCGTACTTCCAGGGTGCCCGCGGTCGACTGCACTACCGGCGGTGGCCGGTGGAGCGGCCGGTGGCGGTGGTGGCGTTCCTGCCCGGAACCGGCCAGCACAGCGGGCATTACCATCGGTTCGGCCGTGCCCTGGGTGCGCGCGAGATCGAGGTCTGGTGTCTGGACACCGCGGGTCAGGGGCTGAGCGAAGGCGACCCGGAAGCGCCGGGAACGCTGCCCGAACTGGCGGCCGACGCCGCCGCGCTGGTGCGGGCGATGGGCGCCGAGCAGCCCGATCCGCCGCTGTTCCTGGCGGGCCACTCGCTGGGAGCGGCGACCTGTCTCGCGTCGATGTCGCTGCCGGAGATGACCGGGTGCGCGGGCATGGTGCTGACCGGCACCCCGAAACGGGCCGCCGAATCGCCCGCCGCCCTGCCGCCCGGACTACCGATCCTGGCGCTGCACGGTGTGGACGACCGCCGCGCACCGATCGACTCCGCGCGCGAGTGGTCGGCTCGGCAGCGGTCGGTGGGGTTGCACGAGTACACCGATGCCGGGCACGATTTGCTGCACGAGCCGGTGCACGCGGCAGTCACCGCCGATATCGCGGAGTGGATTCGCGAGGTTGCGGACCGTCGTTACCGCGCGGCGGAAGTGGGTTGAGAAAGGGGGACCGCGATGCAGTCACAAGAGGCCGGGGATCTGCGCAACGATGTCGGTGCGCTGGCCCAGGCGGTCGACGACGGAGAGCTGTGGATCGACGGCGTACTGGTCGGCGACGGCACCCACGAACGCTGCGCGCGCCGCTACGAGGCACTGGCCGAGCAGGTCGAGCAGCAGATCCGCACCCTCGGCGCGGCCGCGTCGCTGCCCGGATTCGGCGGCTTCGAGTCGGGGCAGTCGCTGCGCCGCGGTTTCGAGGGCAAGGCCGCCGACGCGGTCGATCGGTTACGCGAATACGCCGATGCCGCACGGCAATTGGCGCAGACGCTGCGTGCCGCCGCGGCCGCCTATGCCCAGCACGACGCCGATGCCGCCGCGGCGATCGGGAAAACCGCACCACCCGCGGTCGTGGTACAGCCGTCGCAGCCGGTGGGGGTCGGACATGCATAGGGTCAGCGGCAACGGAACACCACCGGCGCAGGGGCATACCGACCCGGATTACGCCCCGACGGTCGAGGTGTTCGACAACCTCACCCATCGCGAAATCCAGCGGGGGGTCCAGGAATTGAATCCCGAGATCCTCACCGCCGGCCGCCAGGCCTGGCAGAGTTCGGCGGCCGGGATGGCCGACGCCGTCCAGTCCGCGCATACCGAAATCCGCGGCGCCATCGCCGACGGCTGGCGCGGTGGTGCCGCGCAACTGGCCGCCGACGCGGTGACCGCCTTCGAACGGCTGGGCCAGCAGCTGTCCGATGTGATGGCGGTTGTCGGGCAACGACTCGCGCAGGCCAACGACGCAGCCGAGACATTGCGCGCCTCGGTATCGCAGCAGGCGACCGCCCATCCGGATCTGGAAGGGGCACTGCTGGATCCGAAACAGGCGGCCGCCAACGTCGTCGTGCAGAAGAGCGCCGAGAACGTGCGGCAGGACGCCGTGCGGGTGATGGATTCGGTCTATGCCGGTGTCTTCCTGCGCACCGGCGACAGCGTGCCGGCGTTTCCCGACGGCGGCATGTACCCGAATCCCGCTGTCGTGCCACCGGGTGACGAGGCGACCGCACCGGGTGGCGGCAGTGCGGATCTGGTCGGCCGGGCGACGGGCTCTCGGGTGACGCCGACCGTGGACGGACCGCAGGGGCCGGACGCGGCTCCGGCGGATCGGCCGAGCGAACCGGGCGGCGACCGGCCCGACGGCGACCGGCCCGGCGGTGACCAGCCGGCCGCCGATCGGCCCGCGGCCGTGGCGCCCGCCGCGGTCGCACCGACGCTCGTAGAGCCCGCGACACCGATCACGACTCCGGCGAACACCGCGCTTCCCGCCGCCGCGGTCTCCGAGGTGCCGGTGGTAGCGACCACGAATCAGGGTGTCGCGCAGTCGAAACCGTCCGTTGCCGCGCCACCCGCGGCCGGGGTACCACCCGCTCCCGGTGTGGTCCCCGCGGCCGCCGTGGCCCTCGCCGGGGCGGCCACCGGCCCGGCGTCGACGGCGCAGAATTCCGATTCGACCAAGCGCGACGACCACGACCAGGACCGCAACCCCGGCGCCGACTCGATGTCCGGCATGGGCGCGGGCATCGTGGGCGGCCTGGCCGGGGGCGCGTTCGCCGCGGGCGATGCCGTGCGACAGGGCCCGTCGACCCCGGTGGCGGCGAAGCCGATCCGCCGCGTCGACGAGGACGAGGACGAGGACTACTACCCCGAATTCGACGATGAGCCGACCTTCCTCGAACCGGCCGAGCCGGGCGGCGAACTGGTCGGGCACCTCGACCCGACCACCCCACCCGTGCTGGGCGAATGGTCCGAGGATGACTGACCGCGGGGTCACGGCCGGTGCCGAGGCGGGCCGGCGGCGGTGAAATGGACGCTGACGCCCGATCAGTTCGCGATGGCGTGGCAACGGATCGACGGTGACCGGATCCCGTATCCGCTCGCGGTGCGATTGTCCGCCCGCGACAGCGCCGAACGGGCCGCGCAGCTGCCGGAGCTGACCGAGTGGTGCGACCGCACCGTGGACCCCGATCTGGAGGCGGCGCTGCGACTGCTCGCCCGGCCCACCGTATGCGTCGAGGTGTTCGGCGAACACGGCGCGGGGGAGGCCCGGCCCGTCCGGGTGCTGGGCGCGGCCGCCGGTCACATCACCGTGGTCGCGGCCCAGCGCCACGGCAGCGCGCCCGATCGCGGCGGCGACCTGCGGCTGTTCGTCGGGAATTCCGGCACCCTCGCGGCCCGGGTGGTCTCGCTGCTGCCGGAATGCCCGCCCGGGGCCGAACCGCGCCGCACCGCACCGCTGGACCGGGTGCGCGAGGACAGTCGCGATCTGGTGACCGTGCCGGTCGCCGGTCCCTCCACCACGGCGCGGATGCGGCGGTTGCTCAAGCAGCCCCGCGACGGCATCGGTCAGATCGTGGTCTCTGCGCGTCGCGCCGACGACAGCATGCGCCCGCTCGGCGTGCTGTGCTGGATCGACGTCACCGGCGACGGCCGTTACGCGGTCCGCACCCGCGCGGAGGTCGATATCGTCGGCGTCACCGCGGAAACCTTTGCCGCGCAATTGCGCCCGATGGTCGCGGCCGCGGAACGAGTGGTCGCCGACGACAACGAATGGTGAGAACGCATGCCCTGCTACGAATTCGAAGGTAAACGCCCCCAGGTGGATCCGACCGCGTTCATCGCGCCGACCGCCACCCTGATCGGCGATGTGCGCGTGGAGGCGAACGCTTCGGTCTGGTACGGCGCCGTGCTGCGCGCCGACCTCGCGCCGATCATCGTCCGCGAGCGGGCGAATGTGCAGGACAACACCGTGATTCACACCCCGCCCGCCGTCCCCGTGGAGGTGGGGCCCGGCGCCACGATCGCACACAGCGTGGTCCTGCACGGCGCGAGCGTCGGAGCCGAGGCGATCGTCGGCAACGGCAGCACGGTGCTCGATATGGCCACGATCGGCGCCGGTTCGATGATCGCCGCGCACTCGCTGGTCCAGCCCGGAACCGAAATCCCCGAGGGAGTCCTGGCGGCGGGAGCGCCGGCCGAGGTCAAACGTCCCATCGCCGGCACCCAGGCCGAAAACTGGGTCCGGATCAACCCCGGGTACTACGCCGACCTCGCGCAGCGGCATCGGAAAGGGGTCCGCGAGATCGTCTCGGAGACCGAGTGATTCGCACCCGCGTCCTCAGCGGCCGGGCTGGTGCGCCGTGCGCAACAGGTCCAGCATTTCCTCGTCGTCGAGTTGATGGAAATCGCGATAGGCCCCGCCGACCCCGCCGAGGGAGCGCGGAATCAGCGGGCACACCGTCTCCCGGGCCAGGCCGCGCAGCCGCTCCATCGCCTCGATCGAGGACACCGGCACCGCCACCGTGATCCAGCGGGGCCGGTGCGATTGCGCCACGCGGCACGCCGCGACGACCGTCGCGCCCGTGGCCATCCCGTCGTCGACGATCACCACCGCGCGATCGTGAATCGGCACCCGCGGCACCTGCGCGCGCACCATCCGCTGCCGGCGGGACAACTCCGCGCGCTCGGCCTCCTCCACGGCGGCGATCTGTTCGGATCGCACGCCGGTCTGCCGCACCACGTCGTCGTTGAGAACCCGGACCCCGTCCTCGCCGATCGCCCCCATCGCCAGTTCGGGTTGCCACGGCACGCCGAGTTTCCGGACGAGCAGCACATCCAGATCTCCGCCGATGACCTCGTGCACGGCGGCCGCGACCGGCACCCCGCCGCGCGGCAGTCCCAGCACCAGGGGATGCCACGCCCGCAGGTGCGACAGCGATTCACCCAGCGTGCGACCGGCCGACCGACGATCCGGATAGATCATGGTGCCATCCAGTCTATGGCTCGACGGTGAATCGGCGCAGGCTCAGGCTGGGGTTGGTGGTGCGGATCTGGCGCAGGTGATCGAGGTCGACGCGGCTGGTGGCGATGCCGGGGGCATCACCGAGTTCGGCCAGCAGATTGCCGGAAGGGTCGACGATCATCGACGCGCCCGCACCGCGCGGGGCGCAGTGGTCGGCGGCGGCCACGTAGACCGTGTTCTCGATCGCGCGAGCGCGGAGCAGCGTGGTCCACTGATCGAGCTTGCCCGGTCCCGGAATCCATTGCGCGGGAAGGAGCAACACCTGCGCGCCTGCGGCCGCCACTCGGCGGCAGCCCTCCGGAAAGCGCAGGTCGAAGCAGGTCTGCAGACCGAAGGTGACGCCGTCGACGGTGAAGGTGGCGGGATCCTCGATCGGGCCGGGGGCGACCACCTCCGATTCGCGGAATCCGAACGCGTCGTAGAGATGCACCTTGCGGTAGATCGCCGCGAACTCGGCATCGGGACCGGCCGCGATCAGCGTGTTGTAGATCCGGTCGGTGATCTGCCCGCCCGGCGCCTCGACGACGCCGGCGACCACGTGCACGCCGAATTCGGCGGCGAGCCCGCGCAATTCGCTCGCCCACGGGCCCGTGATCGGTTCGGCGGCCGCCACTACCCGTTCGTCCAGCCGCTTCACGGCGAACATCGAATATTCCGGAGCGACAACCACTTTCGCGCCGTGCTCGGCAGCGGCACGAACATGGTCGCGCAGCGCGGCGAGATTGGCGGCCTTGTCGGTATAAGGCCCGAACTGGACGACCGCGATGTCGACCGCTTGCGCCGGAGCCGGGGCGGGCGCCGGTCGGGCGGCGGGCCTGGGTTCGAGTCCACCGGCCACCGCGGGCGCGGGCCGCCCCGCCTCCGCGGTCGTCGAGTAGGTGATCACGATCGGGACGGGGCTGCCGATCGGGTCGGCGGTGTGCGCGCGGGCGGTTCCGGGTGCGTCGGCGGTGTCGGATTCGTCACTCACGTGCGCTCCGGCGCCGCCCGGAGAATTCGGCTCGGCGGGCGCAGATGCGGTGGGCCGCAGGGGTTCGGTGGATTCCGGAACGGCGCGCGAGGGCGGCGGCTGCGGTTGCATAGGTCTCACCGTATTGGCCCGATGGTCCGGGCGGCCACCGCAAGGCATTAAACTGCTGGTCAATATGAACAACTCATCGGTCGACAGCGTGCCCGGCGGCGGGGACGACAGGCCCGAAGGCGCAGACGCGCGCAACCACGAAGGGCCCGCGGACGCCGCCACCGGGTCTCGCGACGGTAGCGGAGCGGATGTCACGGCCGGCGCGACCGAGCCGTCGTTCGCCGCCCTCGGCATCGACGATCGGCTGCTAGCGGCCATCGCCGATGTCGGTTACGAGTCCCCCTCGCCGATCCAGGCGGCCACTATTCCGCCGCTGCTCGCGGGCGCCGATGTCGTCGGCCTGGCCCAGACCGGTACCGGTAAGACGGCGGCCTTCGCCATCCCGATTCTGATGGGCCTGGACAAGCGGCCGAAGCCGCCGCAGGCGCTGGTGCTCGCACCGACCCGTGAACTGGCGATCCAGGTGGCCGAGGCGTTCGGCCGTTACTCGTCGCATCTGCCGGGAATCCACGTGCTGCCGATCTACGGCGGTCAGAACTACGCGGTCCAGTTGCAGGGTCTGCGCCGCGGCGCGCAGGTCGTCGTCGGCACGCCGGGCCGGGTCATCGACCACCTCGAGCGTGGCACCCTCGACCTCACCCAGCTGCGGTATCTCGTGCTCGACGAGGCCGACGAGATGCTGAAGATGGGTTTCCAGGAGGACGTCGAACGCATTCTGCGCGACACTCCCGCGGAGAAGCAGGTGGCGCTGTTCTCGGCCACCATGCCGTCGGTGATCCGCAAGATCTCCAAGCAGTACCTCAAGGATCCGGTCGAGATCACGGTCAAGTCCAAGACCTCGACCAACACCAACATCTCGCAGCGCTGGGTGCACGTATCGCATCAGCGCAAACTCGACGCGCTGACCAGGATTCTCGAGGTCGAGCCGTTCGAGGCGATGATCCTCTTCGTGCGCACCAAGCAGGCCACGGAGGAACTGGCCGAGAAACTGCGCGCGCGCGGCTACTCGGCCGCCGCGATCAACGGCGACATCGCGCAGAACCAGCGCGAACGCACCATCGGCCAGCTGAAGTCCGGCGCCCTCGACATCCTGGTCGCCACCGATGTGGCCGCGCGCGGACTCGATGTCGACCGCATCTCGCATGTGGTCAACTACGACATCCCGCACGACACCGAGTCCTATGTGCATCGCATCGGACGCACCGGCCGGGCCGGCCGCACCGGTGAGGCGCTGCTGTTCGTCGCGCCGCGCGAACGCCGCCTGCTGGATGCGATCGAGCGCGCCACCCGCCAGCCGCTGACCGAGATGCAGTTGCCCAGCGTCGACGACGTGAACGCTCAGCGCGTGGTCAAATTCCACGACGCGATCACCGAGAATCTGGCGTCGTCGAATCTCGCGCTGTTCCGCAAGCTGATCGAGGACTACGAGGCCGAGCACAACATCCCGCTCGCCGACATCGCCGCCGCCCTGGCGGTGGGCGGCCACGACGGCGACAACTTCTTCATGGAGGCCGAGGCTGAGCCGATCCGCCCGCCGCGTCGCGAACGTGCCCCCCGAGAGGATCGCGAGGGCCGCCCGGAGGGCGGGCCGCAGCACCACCGGGCCACCGGCGCGGAGATGGCCACCTACCGCATCGCGGTCGGCAAACGGCACCGGGTGGTGCCCGGTGCGATCGTCGGCGCCATCGCCAACGAGGGCGGTCTGCGTCGTAGCGACTTCGGCCACATCAGCATCCGCCCCGACCACAGTCTCGTGGAACTTCCCGCGGATCTGTCGTCGGAAACTCTGGATGCGTTGCGTCGCACCCGGATCAGCGGTGTCCTGATCCAGTTGCAGCTGGACCAGGGCGCGCCGTCCCATCGCTCCTTGAGCCGCGGCCCGCGCCGCGAAGGTCCGCGCAAATACGACCGTCGCAAGCCGCGCAGTTAGTTACGGGCCGCCGCGGCGCGCGAGAGGCGCCAGACATTGTCGACCCGGGTGCCGGATCGGCCGTCCGGGGAGGTAAGTGCGCGTTCGACCGGCTCGCAGGTGCGAACGGTCCATTCGTCGCCGAGGCGCAGCGCGTGCAGAACGCCGTCGAGGGTGGGGAAGGCGGCCTCGAACGGATATTCGTCGGGCGTCATCCAGGTGGGCCATCCGGCGTGCATGACGATCAGCAGGGTGCCGCCGGGCGCCACCGCGCCGGCCGCGCGGCGGAGCACGCCGTCCTGGTCCAGGGCCACCGGTGACTGCAGGAACTGGGCGTTGATCAGGTCGTAGCTGCCGTCCGGGAAGGTTCGCCCGAGTTCGTGTCGCTGCCACGAGATGCGATCGCCCAGGCCGGCCTGCTCGGCATGGGCCGCGGCGCGCTCCAGCGCGGTCTGCGAGATGTCCACGCCGGTCACCTGCCAGCCCTGACCGGCCAGCCAGACCGCGTCGGCGCCTTCGCCGCAGCCCAGATCCAATGCCCGGCCGGGCCGCAGGTCCGCGGTCTCGCGCACCAGCAAGGGATTCGGATTGCCGCTCCAGACCCGGTCGTTGTCGCGATACCGCTGCTCCCAGAACACCGCGGCCTCGGTGGGTGATGTGGCGGACATGAGACTCCTCGTCGCTCGGGGCGCCCTGTCGGCGCCTGCTCCCAGGATCACCAACGGTCCGGAGTGTCGGCAAGAAAACTTGCCGAAACGGCAAACCGGCCCGCTGCCCGGTGTCGCGGCGTCGGTCGGCGGGCGCGTTTCCCGTCGTGGGGAATTCGGCGGAATGCATGCGAATTCTCATTAACTTATTCCATTCGCGGGGAATTGCGCAGCGTACGGGCATTTCGCCGCAACCTAAAGGTTCCTTCGTACCGGCGGTGGAACCGGACCGCTCGGGATCGCGGCATCGTGCGCGATTCGTCGTTTATGATCCCGTCGACGACCGGTTCGATTCGAGGCGTAGATTCGATTCGGACCTACGAAATACGGTGGGAGATGCCCATGAAACTTGCCCTGTCACCCGACGAGGTGGCCTTCCGGGACGAACTACGCACGTTCTTTCGGACCGAGATACCGGCCGAGATCCGGGACAAGGTCGAAAACGGCCGGGAACTCTCCCGCGAGGACATCGTCACCGCCCACAAACTCCTGCACGCCAAGGGCATCGCGGTGCCGAAGTGGCCGGTGGAGTGGGGCGGCCAGGACTGGACCTCGATGCAGCGCCACATCTGGGAAGACGAGATGCAGCTGGCCTGCGTGCCCGAGCCGCTGACCTTCAACGCGAACATGATCGGCCCGGTCATCGCGCAATTCGGCTCCGAAGAACTCAAGCAGCGCTTCCTGCCGCCGACCGCCGCCCTCGATATCTGGTGGTGCCAGGGCTTCTCCGAGCCCGACGCCGGATCCGATCTCGCGTCGCTGCGCACCACCGCGGTGCGTGACGGTGATTCCTACATCGTCAACGGCCAGAAGATCTGGACCACGCTGGCTCAGTACGCCGACTGGATCTTCTGCCTGGTGCGCACCGATCCGAATGCGCCGAAGAAGCAGGCCGGTATTTCGATGCTGCTCTTCGATATGAAATCGCCCGGTGTCACCGTGCGGCCGATCAAATTGATCGACGGCCGGCACGAGGTCAACGAGGTCTTCTTCGAAAACGTGCGGGTGCCCGCCGATCAACTGGTCGGTGAGGAGAATGCGGGCTGGACGTACGCGAAATTCCTGCTCGGCAACGAGCGCACGGGTATTGCCGGCGTGGGCCGCACCAAGGTGGTGATCGCCACCGCGAAAAAGCATGCGGCACAGATCGCGACGGGTTCCGGCACGCTGCTGGAGGATCCGGTTTTCGCCACGCGTGTCGCCGAGTTGGAGAACGAACTGCTGGCGCTCGAACTGACGCTGTTGCGGGTGGTGGCCAATTCCGCCGAGGGCAAACCGAATCCGGTGTCGTCGGTGCTGAAGTTGCGCGGTACCGAATTGCAGCAGGCGGCCACCGAGCTGATGCTCGATGTGGCGGGCCCGGACGCGGTGCCGGTCGGCGCCGACGACATCGCCGCGCCGGATTGGGCGCAGCGCACCGGCCCCACCTATCTGAACTACCGCAAGACCAGCATCTACGGAGGCTCGAACGAGGTGCAGCGCACCATCATCGCCTCCACCATCCTCGGATTGTGAGGCGCTGCCATGGATTTCGAATTGACCGATGAACAGGTCATGCTGGGTGAGACGGTGCGTGATCTGCTGGCCCGTGCCTACGACCCGGAGAGCCGGCTGAAGGTGCTCGACACCGAACTCGGCTGGAGTCGCGACGTGTGGTCGCAGCTGGCCGAATTGGGTGTCCTCGGACTGTCTTTCAGCGAGGAGGACGGCGGAGTCGGCGCGGGCCCCGTGGAGACGATGGTCGTCATGGAGGAGGTCGGCCGACGCCTCGCCCCGGAACCGCTGCTGGACGCGGTCCTGCTGCCCGGTGGCCTGATCGCTTCCCTCGGCACCGCCGAGCAGCGGCAGCGGATTCTGCCCGAGGTGGCCGGCGGTTCCCGGCTGCTGGCCTTCGCGCACGAGGAGGCCGGTTCGCGCTGGCCGGATCTCACGGTGGCGACCACGGCCACCGCAGACGGCGACGGCTACCGCCTCTCCGGTGTGAAAAGCCGGGTGTCGCACGGTGATTGCGCCGACGAGCTGGTCGTCACCGCGCTCGGATCCGACGGCGTGCTGCGGTTGTTCCTGGTGGCCGCCGACGCCGAGGGGGTGACCCGCACCTCCTACCGCACGTTCGACGAACGCCGGGGTGCGCAGATCGAATTCGCCTCGGCCCCCGCCGAACTGCTCGGCGCGGCCGAGGCCGGCGACGCCACGGAGGCCGTCGCCACCGCCATCGCGACCGCCCAGGCGAGCCTGTGCGCGGAGTCGATCGGCGCGATGGGCGAGGCATTGCGTCTGACCACCGAATATCTGAAGACGCGCAAGCAGTTCGGGGTCACGCTTTCGAAGTTCCAGACCCTGACCCAGCGCGCCGCCGATATGTACGTCGCGATGGAACTGGCTCGCAGCATGAGCTTCTACGCGACCGCCTCGCTGGCCGAGGGCACGGTCGATCCGATCGCGCTGTCGCGGGCCCGCCTCCAGGTCGGCCGCGGCGCCCGCCACATCGGGCAGGAAGCGGTGCAGATGCACGGCGGAATCGGTATCACCACCGAATATCCGGTCAGCCACTACGTCGCCCGGCTCACCGCCGTGGACCAGACCTTCGGTGGCCGCCGCGAACATCTGGGTGTGCTGAGCAGCCGGGTCGGCGACTACGGCCTGGCCGAACTCTGATCCGTACGCCGGTTCACCGGTGAGGGTGGCGGCCGTCGCGAATCCGCGCGGCCGCCACCCTTTTCGCCGTGCGGATCAGTTGCCGGCGTCCTCGGTGGTCGGCGCGAGATAGGGATCGGCCGTCGGTTCGGATTCCTCGACCGTGCGCGGTGTGTGATGTGGCCGCGTGGTCGTCGTGGTGTCGGAATCGGCGGACGGTTCGCCGGCGGACGGTTCCGTGGTCGGAGGGGGAGTCTGCGTCGTCGTGGTGGTGGTCGGCACGGGCGGTGCGAACGCGGTGTAGCTCGGCTCGGCCTCGGTCGTGGTGCTGGTCGCCGTGGCGGAGGTGGTGCGCCGGGCCGGGGTATTCGCCGCGACACGCCAGGAGGGAGAGGGCGGAATGATCACCGCGGGGGCGGTGGTGGTGCCGCTGCGCGTGATCGGGGTGGTGGCCACCTGCAGATCCGCGGCGAGCGGCGGCGGGGCGACATAGACGTCCTTGTGACCGATTCCGCAGGCTCCGATCAACACCAAACCCAGCGATACCGCACCGGCGGCCATTGCGGGACCCGCGACCTTCATGTTCAGGCGGTCCGGGGTCTTCTCATCGGCGCGATCCCCCGTGCTCGCCCTGTCGTCCATGGATGTGGTGCTCCCTCAAACTGTTTCCGAGTGGACTCACAGTAACCGAGAGCCGCACCCGGGGCCAGGCATGCCGGTCGGTCCGCAAAATACCGGACGGTAACGTGAAATGCCAATACTTCACATAACGAAGTAGTTACGTTCAGCGTGTCGCGGGCACGTGTCGCGTGGAGATTCGGTGTCGGGCACGTACCGTGTGAGCGAAGTTACATGTGCGACGCGTGTTATTTACCGGGTGAAACGGACGTTTCGACAGTCTCGGTGAGCGTCATCGAGGAGTAGTGATGGGAGCTTATTCGACATCCCCCACGCGCGCGGTGTCGCAGGGTGATTCGGCTGCCGCCGAATCCGGGCGCAGCGCCTGGTCGATCACATCCCGCCTCGCGGCCTGGTTGATCTTCCTCGGCGGATTGGTCGGCGCGGTGCTCGGCATCGCGGGCCTTCGTGTCGAAATCACCGTTGCCGGACTGATTCTGGCCTGCACGGCCGGTCTGGTCCTGCTGAAACTTCGCGCCGACGGGCAACAATCGGCCTGAGGATCCCGCCGTCGCGGAAAATCGGTAGGCCAGCTGATCCGACGGGCCTACCGTTGGCGGCATGAGGATCGAGCTGACCACGGACCCGTTCGAACTCCGTGCCCGCGCAGGCGACTGCCTGGCGCGAGACCCGCTGCGGCACACGGTCATTGCCACGATGCTCCGCAACTGCGCGGCCGGGGCGATGACGGTCGATCCGGTCTTCGCCATGGTCTGCGACGGCGACATGGTGCTCGGGGTTGCCATGAATACCCCCGGGTACGGCGCGTACCTGGGTGACATTCCCGCCACGGCAGCGACGAGGCTGGCCGCGGCCCTGTTCGATCGCGACCCCGCCGTCGTGGCCGTCGAGGGAGATCCGCACTCCGCGTCGGAATTCGCCGTGCACTGGCAACGCTTGTCCGGCACCGCGTTTCGGCCGCAGTGGACGACGCGACTGTATCGCCTCGGGGAGTTGCGCATCCCTGCTGTTCCGGGACGTGTCCGCCGCGCCGGCGAATCCGATACCGATGTGTGCGTGCGCCTGGCCGAACGCATGCGCCGCGAGGAGGACATCGGCCCGGATCCGCGTGCCGTGCCCGATCGGATCGCCGCGGGGCAGTGGTGGCTGTGGGAGGACGGGGGTGCGGCGGTCTCCGTGGTCGCGCATCAGCGGCGCGCATACGGCTGGACCCGGATCGGGCCGGTCTACACCCCTCCCGAATTCCGCCGCCGCGGGTACGCTGCCGCCGCCACCGCGCAGGTGTCGAAAGTGCTGCGCGACAGTGGCTCCCAGGTATGCCTGTTCGCCGATCTCGCCAATCCGACCTCCAACAAGATCTATCAGGAGATCGGCTACCTCCCGGTCGGCGATTTCCCGAGGTTCGTCTTCGGCGCTTCCGAGTGACGGCGGCTACGCCGTGCGCCCCAGTGCCGATTTCTCCGGCTGGAACGGGGTGTTCTGGGCAGCCGCGAGCCACCACCGCCCGTCCCGTTCCACCAGCACGTACATGGCCGTCTCGGAGAAGCCGTCGGGATCGACTGCCTGCCTGCGGATCTGGGCCACCACCACGCCCGGCGCCGGTGTGGTCGCGGCGACCACCTCGAAGGTCGAGGGCGGCGCCACCTGTCCGGCCATCAGGCGGTGGTGAATCGGATTGAGCTGGTCGTAACCGACGACGGTGGCGCCGAACGGGCTGCCCCACAGCACATCCGCGGCGAAGGAGTGGTCGTAGAGATCGGCGTCGCCGGTCGCGCCCGCGCGTTGCAATTCCGCAGCGAAATGCGCGGCCACCCGCTGCGCCGTGGTGCGGGCTGCGGGGTCGTCGAGGGTCGGGCGCTGTGTCATGGCTGTCTCCTGTGTCGTGTTCGCTTCGGCTACAGCCCAACCTAGAAGCTGAAGTTAACTTCAGGTCAAGCATCCGCGTGGATGGCGGTCGAGCGGCCGCCGCGCTCGGGTTCGTGATCGGTGCCGTCCATGATTCGGGCCCAGGCCGACCGGAAGGCCGCGGCGGGATCGGCCGGTGCGACCGGAACCCGCCACGCGATCACCTGGTCCGGGCGGACCAGCAGCGCGCCCGTCGGCGTCGATCCGGTGGTGGCGCACCACGACCGGTCCATGCGGACGATCTCGACAGGCCGCGCGTCGAACTCCCAGTCCGGCGCCTCCGGGCCGACCAGCAGCGTGAACGCCGTGCCGATCAGATCGAGCGTGGAGCGGCCGTCGGCGAGGTAGCGGTGGGGCAGCCGGGTACCGGGCTGCCCGGTCAGATCCAGATGGTCCATGGTGTGCGTGCTGCCGTCGTCGACGAACGCGCCCGCGGGATATCGAGTGCCGAGGATCAGGGCGATCGGGTCGGCGAGCGGCGTGCCGTCGGTGGATTCGCGAGTCATGGTGCGCAGGTCGGCGGTTCGGATGCTCGATTGATCGGCGATGTACCGGCCGACGGGGCGGCGCTCGAGGTCGTAACTGTCGAGCAGGTGTGCCGGCGCCGCACCGCGCAGGACCAGCGCCAGTTTCCAGGCCAGGTTGTGGCCGTCCTGGATGCCGGTGTTGGCGCCCGCGGCCGCGTACGGCGGCATCACATGCGCCGCGTCGCCGGCCAGGAACACCCGGCCTAATCGGAACGTATCGGCGATGAACATTCCCGGCTCCCAGGGCAATACGCTCAACACCTCCACATCGATATCGGGGACCCCGATGGCCTCTCGCAGCAGTTCGGGCCACCGGGCGGCGGGGCGGTCGACCTCCGTCGAACTGGTGAAGATCCATCGGTGTGAGCCGTCCACCGAGGCGAAAGCGCCGGGGGCGCGGTCGTTCTCGATCTGGCAGAGGTTGAATTCGCGGCCCCGCACCCACTCCGTCAGATCCGCGCGGAAGTACACGTTCACGGCGCGGCCGAGGGTGCCGCGGCCGTGGCGGCCGATCCTCAGTCGCTCGCGGATCGGACTGTGCGCACCGTCCGCCGCGACGAGGTACGACGCTCGCAGGGTGTCGACGCGAGCCGGACCGGTGCGCAGGGTCGCGGTGAGACCCGCGGCGTCCTCGGTGATGTCGACGCATTCGACACCGAAGCGGATATCGCAACCGCGTGCCTCGGCCAGTTCGCGCAGAGTGGGCTCCAGCAGATCCTGTGCGCACAGACACGCCGCGGCGGGTGTGATCGCCTTCCAGTCCGGCAGCCCGTCGGGGAAGGTGAACGGCAACCGCTCGGCGCGGGCCAGTGTCGGCCCTGCCGCCATCGCCTGATGTGCCGAGAGTCCACGGGCGGCGTCCTCGACGGCCGCGGCGATGCCGATCCGGCGGAACAGCTCCATCGTCCGGATATTGATCCGGCGTGCCTTCGGCTGGGCCGAGGTGGTGGTCCGGCGCTCGACCAGCACCGACGGTACGCCCTGATGTCGCAGGAACAAGGCCGCGGTCAGGCCGGTCAATCCGCCGCCGACGATGAGCACGGGATCCGAGTGTACGTCGTACATCATGTGTACGTTGTACACCGATGGTTGAATTCCGGCAAGGAGGTGTGCACGGTGACCGAGGAAGTGCCGGGACCGCTCATCTGGTCCCTGCCGGAACCGCCCGGCCGGCCGACGACGAATCTGAGCCGGGCCGAGATTCTGCGCGCGGGAATGGCGATCGCCGATGCCGAGGGCGCGCGGGCCCTGACGATGCGCCGGGTGGCCCAGGCGGTGGGCGCGTCCACGCCGATGTCGCTGTATCGGTACGTGGGCAGTAAGGACGGGCTGGTCGATCTGATGATCGACGCCGTCTACGGCGAGGTGCCGCTCGCCGACGCTCCGGCTCCGGCGGCGCATCCGGACTGGCGAGGCGCGTTGGAACGTCTCGCGCTGGATACCTGGACTGTCATCCAGCGCCACCTCTGGTTCGGCGAACTCGTCCACACCCGCCCCCCGCTGGGCCCGAATGCGCTGCGCTACTTCGATTTCCGTTTCGCGATGCTCGAACCGCTCGGTCTGTCCGCCGACGACCTCGCACTGCTGACCGGTGCGGTGGACGGCCATCTGTTCGGCGCCGCCCTGCAGGTGGCCGAGGAGCGGCGCATGCGGGCCCGCGTCGGCCTCGCCACCGACCAGCAGCTCGCCGAGGCGGCGAAGCCCCTGGTGGAACCCCTGCTCGCGGACAGTCGCTATCCCGCCTTCACGCGCTGGTTCCACGGCCGCACCGGCGCCGGCCCCGCCGACCCCGTGGCGTGGACACTCGGGTGCCTGCTCGACGGCATCACCGCGCGTATGGGGCTGAACGAGCCGGACGGCCGATAGGGCACGGCACGCCTAATCCTGGCGCGGCACAACCCATTCGAAGGCACGAGCCTCCGAGCGAGCGCCTTCGGCGGTGCGGGAGCGGTTGGGCTCGCCCAGATCGGTGAGCAGACGTTCGGTGAGGCCGACCATGGTCGCCAGCGCGGCGGGGGTGAACCAGTCCGGGCGGGTGGCGAACAGAATGTCCTCGCTGGCGGTGTTGCCGCTCGCGCCCGGCGCGAAGGGGCAGCCGCCCAGACCGCCGAGGGAACCGTCCACCGCATCGGCGCCCGCGGCCAGGGCCGCCAGCGAGTTGGCGACACCCATACCCCAGGTGTCGTGGCCGTGGAAGAGGATGCGGCGCTGCGGAGTTCCCGATCGCACGGCGGCGATCAGGGCGTGCACCTGCGCCGGATAGGCCTGGCCGAGCGTATCGGCGATCACGATATCGGCGGCGCCGCCGGTGCGCGGATCGGCGGCGATCGCGAGGACCCGCTCGGGATCCACCGGCCCGTCGAACGGGCAGGTGAAAGAAGTTGCCAGACAGAGTTGAATGGACCCGCCGACCTCCTCGGTCAGCCGGATCGCCTCGGGCATCGCGGCCACGCTGTCCTGCGCCGTGCGGCCGATATTGGCCTTGTTGTGCGCATCCGACACCGACAGGCAGTATTGGAAGTTCCGCACCCCCGCCTCGGCGGCACGCGCGACCTGCCGCGGCGTGGCCACCCACACCCAGCAGCGTTGCAGCTCTTCGGGAGTCAGCGCGGCCACGACCTCCATGGTGTTGGCCATCGGCGGCACCAGATCCGGGCGTGCCATCGAACCGATCTCGAGTTCCGGCACGCCCAGCGCGAGGAGGGTGCGGGCGATCTCTACCTTGTGCTCGGTCGGCAGCACCTTGCCGGTCAGCTGAAGTCCGTCCCGCAGGGTCACATCCCGCAACGCACCCGCAGTGGTGGAAGGAAAGCCGCTCATCCCGCCTCCAGGCCGTCGATATCGGCGTCCGACATTCCCAGCAGTTCCGAGAGGACCTCTCGGGTGTGTTCGCCCAGATCGGGCCCCACCGCGCGGATCGGCAGCGAACGCTCGCCGATCACCGGGACGATGCCGGTGAAGGCGACCTGTTTCGGTTCGGCGGCGCCGACGTCGACCGGGAAATGCTGAATCATGTTGCGCGCCCGGTACTGTTCGTCGGCGACGATATCGGCCGCGGTGTAGATCGGGCCGCACGGGATGGCCGCCTGCTCGAGGATCGCCAGCGCCTCGTCGCGGGTGTGGCGCACACTCCATTCGCCGATCGCGGCGTCGAGGCGGTCGCGGTGGCGCCAGCGGCCGGCGTTGTCCTGCAATTCCGGATCCTCGGCGAGGTCGGGGCGCTCGATCACCTGCATATAGCGCCGGAAGATCGCGTCGCCGTTTCCACCGATGATGATGCTGGTGCCGTCGGCGCACGGGTAGGCGTTACTCGGCGCGATCCCTTCCATCCGACCGCCGACGCGCTGGCGGTTGATGCCGTAGGCCTCGTAGTCGGGAACCAGCGACTCCATCACGGAGAGAATCGACTCGTTCAGCGCGACGTCGATGATGCGCTGCGGCAACGGGATTCGCTCCTCGGTGCCCTTGCGCTGGAACAGTGCCAGCACCGTGCCGAAGGCGGCGTAGATCCCCGCGATGGAATCCCCGATCGAGACGCCCACCCGCACCGGCGGCCGATCCGGGTCGCCGACCAGTTCGCGCAGTCCGCCGATCGCCTCGGCGACCGCGGCGAAACCCGGCCGCTGGGAGAGCGGTCCGGTCTGCCCGTAGGCGGAGATGCGGGTGATGACCAGGTCGGGATTTGCCTCGTCGAGCACCTCGGGCCCCAGCCCCCACTTCTCCAGCATGCCGGGCCGGAAATTCTCCAGCAGCACATCGCAGTGCCGGACGAGATCCAGCACGATCGCCCGGCCCGCCTCGGTGCGCAGATCGAGGGTGATCGACTTCTTGTTGCGGTTCACCGTGCGATACAACATCGAGGTGTCGCCGCCGTAGAGGCGCCAATTGCGCAGTTCGTCACCGGTTTTCGGGCGTTCGACCTTGATCACCTCGGCGCCGAAGTCGCCGAGAATGCGCCCCGCGGTCGGCGCCGCGATGTAGTTGCCCAGTTCCAGTACCCGAACGCCGGCCAGCGGTCGAATCTCCATGTACCGATTCAACCACCGGCCGGCGCCGGAGGATCAGGCCGCCTCGGCCAGATCGTCGATGATCGAGTAGTGGTCGGCGTTACCGGCGATGCTGAGGCTGGTCCGGCCGTCCACGCCGACCGGGATGTCTCCGGCCAGCGTGATGCGGGTCAGCTTGCGGTGCTCGGCGCCGTCGTAGTCGTCGATCGCATAGTGCTGAGTGGCACGATTGTCCCAGATCGCCACGTCGCCGAGCGACCAGTTCCACCGGGTGGTGTGCTCGAGCCGGGTCACGCGATCCTGCAGCAGGCGGAACAGGGCGTGCGACTCGTTGCTGGACAGACCGACGAACTGCTTGACGAAATGTCCGAGCAGCAGCGCACGCTCACCGGTCTCGGGGTGTACCCGGACTACCGGATGCTCGGTCTCGTAGTAGGTCGACTGGAATTCCTCCCGGTAGGCCTGCGCGTTCGGGTCCGGCTGCTCCTCATGGCTCGCCGCGTAGTCGTACTTGTTGGTGTGCACGGCGCGCAGCTCCTCGGCCAGCCGCTTCAGCGGCTCCGGCAGCGAGGCGTAGGCGGCCACGGTCGAGGCCCACGTGGTCGAGCCGCCGTAGCTGGGCAGGGTCACCGCGCGCAGAATCGAGGCCTTCGGGACCCGGTCGACGAAGGTGACGTCGCTGTGCCAGCTGTTGGCTCGGCCGTGGTGGGAATCGATCGCCAGGCTCTTCACGCCTTTGGAGGTGACCGTCGGGTGCGGCGTGGTCGGACTTCCGAGCAGCTGAGCGAATTCGTGCTGACCGTCTTCGGTGAGATGGTGCTGATCCCGGAAGAAGATCACCTTGTGCTCGTTGAGGGCCGCGCGGATGGCCACGACCGTCTCCGGAGCCAGATCTCCGCCGAGCCGGACGCCGTCGATCCGGGCGCCGATGTGGGTTCCGAGTTTCACCACGGACACGGACTCTGCTGCGTGATCGCTTGACATGGAGGGCCTTTCGCTCGGAACGCGCTGTGTTCCGAGCACACCATCGGGGCCCGCGCGCGACCAGGTTTACGGTCAGCGCGATCACAAAGGCGGCGCCGGCGCTGCGCTCAGCCGACGTGTTCGCGCAGGTAGGCGAGGTCCTCGGCGACACCCTCGGCCGGTGTCTCCAGCACCACGGGGGCGTCGGCGGTCCGGCACACCTCGGCGAGCAACTGCGGATCGATGGTGCCGTCGGCGAAGTTGGCGTGCCGGTCGGCGCCGGAGTTGAAGTCGTCGCGCGAGGAGTTCAGATGCACCAGATCGATGCGGCCGGTGATCGCGCGGATCCGATCGACCACGCCGACCAACTCCTCACCACCCGCCCAGGCGTGGCAGGTGTCGAGGCAGAAGCCCGCGCCGAAATCGCCGACCGCATCCCACAGGCGGGCGATCGAATCGAAATGACGTGCCATGGCGTGATTACCGCCGGCGGTGTTCTCGATGAGGATCGGCACCGCGAACCCGCCTTTGTCCTGCTGGCGCTCGAACAGCTTGCGCCAGTTGACGATTCCGGCCTCGATCTCGGCATCCGAACGCACGTGCCCGCCGTGCACGACCAGGCCGAACGCGCCCAGATCGGCGGCGGCCTGCGCCTGCTGCGCGACCGCGTTGCGCGAGGGCATGCGCAACCTGTTGTTCGTACTGGCCACATTGATCTGATAGGAGGAATGCACCACCACGTCGATGGGGCTGGATTTGATCTCCTCCGTGCGCGGATGCGGCTGCGGTTTGTCCCAGCCCTGCGGATCCACGACGAACATCTGGATGACGTCGGCACCCAATCGCTCGCCGAAGCCGATCGGATCACTGTCTTGACGGACGTGTGCTCCAATACGCATGGCAGAGAGCGTATCGGTAGGCACCGACAGCCCGCAGCGACAGGCGGTGACCCGGTGTTCACCCGGGCCGGCGGCCCCGTCGATCGAGAATGCCGGTTCCGGTGGACTGCTATGGTTTCGGTGATTCCGGCACGGGAAGTGGGAGCGGGGCATGCTGGCCAACGGTGATGTGTTCGCGGGCTACGTCATCGAACGACTGTTGGGCCGCGGCGGTATGGGGCAGGTCTATCTGGCCAAACACCCGCGCTTGCCGCGGATGACCGCGCTGAAGTTGCTCAACCGCGAGATGGTCGCCGATCCGGAGATCCGGGCCCGCTTCGAGCGCGAGGCCGATCTGGTCGCCCAACTCGATCATCCCAAGGTCGTCACGGTCTACGATCGCGGCCTCGAGGACGGTCAGCTCTGGATCTCGATGCAGTACATCGACGGTATCGACGCCGCGAGTGTGGACCCGAAGAAGCTGCCGCCGGAGCGAGCCGTGCAGATTATCGCCGAGGTGGCCGAGGCGCTGGACTACGCGCACGGCAACGGGGTCATGCACCGGGATGTGAAGCCGGGCAACATGTTGCTCGCACGTTCCACCGGCGGCAAGGGCGAGCGGGTCTACCTCACCGACTTCGGGATCGCCCGCCTGCGCGACGACGGCGGTCACCTCACCCAGACCGGAACCTTCACCGCGACCCTGGCCTATGCCTCACCCGAACAGCTCACCGGCGCGCCGCTGGACGGCAGTTCGGACCAGTACTCGCTGGCGTGCAGCCTGTTCTGGCTGTTCACCGGCCGGGGACCGTTCAACGCGCCGAATCCGGCGGCGGTGATCCGCGGCCATCTGCAGGGACCGCCGCCCGCGCTGAGCAGTGTGCGACCCGGCCTGCCCGCGAACCTGGACGCGGTCCTGCTGAAGGCGATGCAGAAGCGTGCGGGCGACCGATTCGGCAGCTGTGCGGAGTTCGCCGCCGCCGCCCGCCAGGCGTTGTCCCCGGCCAGTGCGCCGCGGATGCCGACGGTCGGGCGCCCCTACACCGGTCCGCCGATGCCGACGACGGGCCGGCCGGGCACCGGGCCGGCCCAGCCGGTCGTGCATCGGCCGGCGACCGGTCCGTCGATGCCGCACGCGGCCCGGCCCCAACCGATGCCGCACCACGGGCCCGTGCCCCAGCCGTATCCCGCCACCGCCGCGCGTCCGGCGAATCAGCCGCAGCCGTACGGAGCCTCCGGGCAGTACAACCAGTACAACCAGCCTTACGGACAGCGGCCGCCGGCGCCGATGCAGCCGATGCGACCGGTCCCGGCGCAGAACACATCGAATACCGGGCTCATCATCGGCATCATCGTCGGCGCGGTGGTGCTGCTGCTGGTGGTTCTGGTTCTGCTGGCTGCGCTCTCGAGTTGACCCGCGCCCGCCACCACAGGTAGGGGCCGAGGCACAGCGCGAGCCAGATCAGCCCGATCGACCAACCGGCCAGCACATCGGTGGTCCAGTGCACGCCGAGATAAATCCTGGTCAGGCCGATCACCACCGCGAACAGTGCCGCGACCGCGACCGCGGCGACGCGTGCCATCCGGCCGCACGGCGAGAGCACGACCATGGCGGCCAGCACCCCGACCACCGCGGTGCTCCCCAGGGTGTGACCGGACGGGAACGACGGACTGGTCTCGGTGACCAGCTGATCGATCGCGGGCGGCCGGTGCCGCCCGATGGCCGACTTCAGCACGGCACCGATCACCGCTGTCCCGACACCCACCGCGGCCGTGGTCAGCAGCCGCGCCCACTGCCGCCGCACGCCGAACCAGGCGCAGGCCACGATGGTCAGGGCCGTCATCGCGGCGACGCCGCCGAAATCGGTGAGTGTCCGAATCACCGGGTTCAGCCAACCGATGCGATGGTCGATCACCCAGTCGGTGACGGGTACGTCGATGCGGGTGATGCCGCCACCGTCGATCGCGTCGTGGGTGAGTTGCGCGGCGAGGCCGAGGACCACCGCCGGCAGAAGCAATCGGGCGGCCGAAATCCAGCGCAGAAGGTCGTGCTGCGCCAGCGCGATCCCACCGACGAGCATCAGCAGGACCGGGGTGAGCGCAGCCATGCGCACGAGGATAGGTGCGCGGAAGCTCGGCGCTGCGGGATCCCCGGCGGGTCCCGGGAAATGCGCCCCAGGTATTGGGGGGAAATCCTGATGGCGCCCGCACGCCGGTTTGGCCAGACTGGAGACCATGACTGCCGATGCCCTGGGCACCGAACCCGCCGCGGCGACCACGCTCGCGGCCCGCGCCACCGACCTGACGAAACTGTACGGATCCGGAGACACCCAGGTCCGCGCCCTCGACGGGGTTTCGGCCGATTTCGCCCAGCGGGAGTTCACCGCGATCATGGGCCCGTCCGGCTCCGGAAAATCGACGTTGATGCATTGCCTGGCCGGACTGGACAGCGCCACCTCCGGCACGGTGTGCATCGGCGACACCGCGCTGACCGGTCTGTCGGACAAGCAGATGACGCGCCTGCGCCGCGACCGCATCGGCTTCGTCTTCCAGGCGTTCAACCTGGTGCCGACGCTGACCGCGCTGGAGAACATCACCCTGCCGCTGGATATCGCGGGCCGCAAGCCCGATCAGGAGTGGCTGGACACCGTGATCGGACGTCTCGGTCTGGGCGATCGCCTCGACCACCGGCCGAGTGAGCTGTCGGGCGGGCAGCAGCAGCGTGTCGCGTGTGCGCGGGCGCTGGTCGGCCGGCCCGACATCATCTTCGGCGACGAGCCGACCGGCAACCTCGATTCGCGGTCCTCCGGTGAGGTGCTGTCGATTCTGCGGGCTGCGGTCGACGAATTCGGCCAGACGGTCGTGATCGTCACGCACGAACCCCATGCCGCCTCCTACGCCGACCGCGTGATCTTCCTCGCCGACGGGCGCATCGTCGACGAATTGCGGGATCCCACAGCGGAATCGGTGCTGGACCGCATGAAGTCCCTGGAGGCATAGCGCCATGGCTGGATCGCCGATGCGCAAGGTGGCCTTGCGTAATCTGGCCGCGCACAAGGTGCGGCTGGCGCTGACGTTGCTCTCGGTCGTGCTCGGAACCGCCTTCGTCGCAGGCTCTTTCGTCTTCACCGACACCCTGCAGCGCACCTTCGACGGCATCTTCGCCGACCAGGCGAAGGGCGTCGACGTACGGGTGGAGCCGAAACACAGCCAGTCGCTGGGTGTTCCGAACGAACTGGTCGCCAAGGTCGCCGCGACCGACGGCGTGCGCGCGGTGGCGCCGGCGGTGCAGGGACCGATCGTTCTGCTGAAGGACGGGCATGCGGTGCAGACGGGCGGCGCGCCGAGCTGGGGCCGGTCGTATCTGCCGCCGGACAAGGCGATCGCCGACCCGGAGCATTTCGTCGACGGAGTGGCGCCGGTGACACCGGGGCAGATCGCGATCAATTCCGGTGGCGCGGACCGGGCCGGATTGCACGTGGGTGACAAGGCCAAGGTGCTGATTCCCTCCCGCGGCACCATCGACATGACCGTCAGCGGCATCTACACCGTGTCCTCGGACACCGGCGGATTCATCGGGCTGCTGTTCGACGACGCGCAGGCCCGGGAACTGTTCACCGACGGAGCGCATGTCGCCTACGTGGATGTGGCCGCGGTGCCCGGGGTGTCCCCGGACACATTGCGCGACCGGATCGCGAAGGTGGCGCCCGACTACAAGGTCATGAACGGCGATCAGGTGCGCGCCGATCTGAAGGCCCAGGTCGGCAACGCGCTGAAATTCGTCAACTACTTCCTGCTGGCCTTCGGCGCGATCGCGCTGCTGGTCGGCACCTTCATCATCTACAACACCTTCTCGATGATCGTGGCGCAGCGATTGCGGGAGCTGGCGCTGTTGCGAGCGGTCGGGGCCGGGCGGCGTCAGGTCGGCTTGTCGGTGGTGGCGGAGGCCTTCGTCATCGGCCTGATCGGCAGTCTGCTCGGGCTGGCCGGCGGCATCGGGCTGGCGTTCGGGCTGTCCGCGCTGCTCAATGCGTTCGACCTCGGACTGCCCACCGGAACCATGCAGGTCTTGCCGCGGACCGTGCTGACGGCGATCGCCATCGGCCTGGTGGTGACGGTGGCCAGCGCCTACGCGCCCGCTCGGCGGGCGGCCAAGATTCCGCCGGTGGAGGCGATGCGCGAGGAGTTCGCCTCGGTCGGTGAATCGCTGCGCGTGCGCACGCTGATCGGTGCGGTCCTGGCGGTGATCGGTGTGGTGCTGGTGGTGCTCGGGGCCCGCAACACCGGCGGCAATGCCGCGGCCACGGTCGGAGTCGGCGCGGCCGCTTTGATTTTCGCGGTCCTGTTCGCCTCACCGGCATTGTCGCGACCGGTGGTCGGAGCGCTGAGCCTGCTGGTACGTCCGTTCGGCTCGATCGGCGCGATGGCGCGCAACAACGCGATGCGCAACCCACGCCGCACCGCCGCCACGGCGTTCGCGCTCACCTTGGGGCTGATGCTGGTCTCGGCGATCGGCATGCTCGGCGCCTCGGCGAAGGCCAGTGTCGGCGAACTCGTCGACAAGGGTGTGAACGCCGACTACGTCCTGGCCGGGCCGCAGATGATCGGTGTGCCGCTGGGCGCCGCGGAGGCGGCGCGCTCGGTCCCCGGGGTTTCCGACGTGGTGGCCTTCCGCGGGGTCGCGCTGCGGGTGGGCGACAACCAGGTCACCGGCACCTCACCGGACGCGCCGATGGGGCAGGTCCTGCGCTACGACATCCGCCACGGCACCGGCAACCTCACCGGCGACTCCCTGCTGGTGTCGGAAACCGAAGCGGGCGACCGCAATTGGCATGCGGGTGACCGCGTCGAGGTCACCAGTGTGGACAACAAGAAGTTCTCGGTGACCGTCGCCGGCATCTATGCCGACAGTCAGCTGCTCGGCCCCCTGGTGGTGGCGCCGGACCTCTACAACCAGGTGATGCCGGTGGCGTTCCGCACCGACCTGATCGTGCTGGTCAAGGCCGCGCCGGGCGCCGACGTCGCCGCGATGCGGGGCAACCTGGAGAAGGCGACCGCGTCCTACGTGGTGGTGCAGGTGCAGGACCGCGAGGAATTCAAAGGCGCACAGGGCAAACAGATCAACACCATGCTCGCCATCCTCTACGGGCTGCTGGCATTGGCGGTGGTGATCGCGATTCTCGGCATCGTGAATACGCTCGCCCTCTCGGTCGTCGAGCGGCGGCGCGAGATCGGCATGCTCCGTGCGGTCGGCATGCAGCGCCCACAGGTCCGGCGCACGATCTATCTCGAATCCATGCTGATCGCGGTCTTCGGTGCCGTGGTCGGGGTGGTCCTCGGGCTGGGACTCGGCGTCGGATTCCTGCGCACGCTGTCGGATCTGGGGTTGAGCACGATCACCGTGCCGTGGGGCCAGATCGTGGGCATGTTGATCGGCTCGGCCGTGGTCGGTGTGCTGGCGGCGCTGTGGCCGGCCGTGCGCGCCGCGCGCACACCACCGCTGGCGGCGATCGCCGATCTGTGACGGTGAGGATACGGCCGCTGAGCGCAGGCGTTCAGCGGCCGACCCGAATCACGCTCAGACGCAGTACTGGCAGACGCCGCCGGCGGGCAGCTGGATGAAGCACTGCGAGCAGACCGCCGGCCGCGGCTCGGAGGTCTTCTCCTCCTGTGCCATCACGGTTTTGGTCGCGCTGCGACCGCGACGGCGCGCGTCCACCTTCGGCGTCAGCGGCGGAACGCCGACCTCGGCGGGCATCTCCGCGCCGTAGTGCTGATAGCACTGCCAGCGGGCGTAGGCCGCATGCAGTTCGAGATCGTCGGGAATCGGCAGGCCGGCGAGTTCGAGCACGTACTTGTAGTCGTCGCCGACGGTGTGGTTCTGGCGTACGCACAGCGCGGTCAGCGGCGGCTCACCGGCGCCGTGGCAGCGCCGCGCGACCTTCCGCAGGATCGCGGCCATCCAGGTGCGTGTCGGCGCCTCGGTATGCACCCCGGACACGTCCTGAATCCGTTCGGCCAACTCGTTCACAGTGATGAAATGCCCGTATCCGGTCGCGGTTTCGGCCAGTTCGGCATGTGCGGCCAATGCCCAGGCCACCGCCGCCTCGCGAAATGACACCGCAGTGCCGTCACCTACCCGCCATGCTCCTGCCGTCGTGGCCACGGAATTCTTCAACACCGGTCCAAGTTATCGCGTCCATTTCCGCGCCGGCGCGCGGCCCGCCGAACTGCGCGGCCCGTGCGGAGGAAATCGGCCGTACCCCGCCGAGAACAGCAGGTAGTCGCCGCGCGACTGCGCTGCCGGTGAGAGTTGCGGTCCGGCAAGACCTTTCGGTGGCGCCGGACACGGGCGCCGGTCGGGTGATCATCGGCGGCTCGCGTTGGATCGGGCCCAGGTCGCCACATCGCCGCGGTCGAGGGCCACCGACAGCAGGTCGGGAAAGCGGTCGGGAGTGCACGCGAAGGCGGGAACTCCGAGCGCGGCGAGCGCGGCGGCGTTGTCGTGGTCGTAGGCCGGGGCGCCCTCGTCGGAGAGCGCGAGCAGTACCAGGACCTGGACGCCCGCCTCCTTCATCGCCGAGATCCGCCGCAACATCTCGTCGCGGATTCCACCCTCGTACAGGTCGGAGATCAGGACGAACAGCGTGTCGGCCGGCCGGGTGACGAGTTGCCCGCAGTAGGCGATGGCCCGGTTGATATCGGTCCCGCCGCCGAGCTGTGTGCCGAACAGCACATCCACCGGATCCGACAGTTGCTCGGTGAGATCCACCACGGACGTGTCGAAGACCACCAGTGAGGTCTTCAGCGAGCGCATGGAGGCGAGTACCGCACCGAAGACGGAGGCATAGACGACGCTGGCCGCCATGGACCCCGATTGGTCGATCGCGAGCACCACCTCCCGCCGCACCGCCTGCGCCTTGCGCCCGTATCCGACCAGTTGCTGCGGCACCACCGTGCGGTGTTCGGGCAGATAGTGGGCGAGGTTGCGGCGAATCGTCCGATCCCAGTCGATATCGCGCAGCCGTGGCCGCGACACCCGCGCCGCCCGGTTCAGCGCACCGGACACCGCGGCCACGGTGCGCGCGGCGAGCCGGCGTTCGATGTCGCGCACCACCTTCTCGACCACGACTCGTGCTGTGGCGCGGGTGGTTTCGGGCATCATGCGGTTCAGGCTGAGCAGGGTGCCGACGAGCTGGACGTCGGGTTCGACCGCCTCGAGCAGTTCGGGCTCGAGCAGCAGTTGCGTGAGTTGCAGCCGGTCGATGGCGTCGCGTTGCATGACCTCGACCACCGTCGACGGAAAGTAGGTGCGGATATCGCCCAGCCAGCGGGCGACCTTCGGCGCCGAACCACCCAGGCCGGCGGCGCGCTTGTCCGACGGGGTGTGCTCGTCGGCGTTGTAGAGCGCCGACAGCGCCCGGTCCATCGCCGCGTCCTCGGCGGTACCGAGCCCGCCCAGACCCGCCTCGGCGGGAGCGCCGAGGACCAGTCGCCAGCGCCGGGCCTGCATCTCATCCGATTCGATATGGGTCATCGTCGGCTCCTCTCGGCTCGAATCATCGTGCGCCCGCCAGAATTTCGGTCGCCGCGTGCAGGGCCAGCACGCCGCGGGCGGCGTCCGGCCCGGAGTGGTCGCGCTGCGGCACGGCCGCGGGCGTGCCGTCCCGGACGGCTCGGGCGATGGCCTGACGTTCTCCCGCCTCGAAAGCGCCGAAGGTGCGCCGCAGCAGCGGCAGGGTCGCGACGAATTGCTCCTCGTCCAGTTCGCGCAGCCAGGAGTCGATGCGCCGCAACAGGTCTCGGTCGTGGACGAGCAGCAGGCCACGCCCGCCCAGGAAGCCGTCGATCCACGCCGCCTTCTCCGCCGGGCTGTGGCCGATCGACAGGGCCGCCGACAGCCTGCGCGCGGCCTCGGCGTCGGCGATGATTTCCGCATCGCAGAGCAATCGAACCGCGCGGCCCACCAGCGCCCCGTGCACATCGTCGCGGTCGGCCACCAGGCCCAGTGCCGCCAGCCAGGACCGGGTGGCGTCCGCATCGTCACGGGTCGCGATGGCGACGTGGGTGGCGTCGATCAGGCCACGCAGTTCGGTGGCGGCATCGGTGTCGAGACCGGTGACGGCGCCGGGCAATCCGGCGCAGATGCGCAGGAGCAGGCCGTCGGCGACGCGCGCCAGCGCGCCGAGGTCGGTGCTGCGGACGTCGCCGTAGCGCAGGGTGCGGATCAGTCCGGGCAGGGCGGCCAGCAGGTGGGTGACGTCGTGATCGAGCGCGGCCACCGCCTCCAGGCGAGCGACCAGACCGTCCACCGCGCCGCCGAGGTCGGCCAGGAGCGCGGCCTCCAGGGCCGCGCTGATATCGGCGACCGTGGCGTCGGAGGCGCCGGCGCGGTCGAGGATCTTCGCCTCGGCCGCGGTGCGGATGGTCGTGCCCCAGCGCGATGCCTCGATGACCGCGACCGACAGGCCCGGTTCCCACCGCAGCGCCCACGATTCGCGGAAGGTGCCGGTATTGCGCACCTCGCCCGTGACGGGTGTGCCCCAGTCGATTCCGAGCAGTCGCAGCCGATGTAGCAGATGCGACCTGTCCACATCGCGGTCCTTGCGCAGATCCAGGTCCAACTGCTGGGCCAGAGCCTGCTTTTTGAGCCGCAGGGTGCGCGCCTGCGCGCGCAGGTCGGCATCCAGCGGGACGGTCGGCGTGCTCTCGGGCACCGAACCGAGCGCCTCGCCGACGACCAGTTCGTCGCTGACGAACCGCAGCATCGACTCGTCGCCGTCGCAGAGCACCGACCGCGTGGCATCGGTGACCTCGGACAACCCCGGCGCGGGACGACCGCGCAGCGCGGCCAGAGTGTCGGCCAGTCGCACCGACTCGATGATGTGCGCACTGGAAACCGGCAGGTCACGGGCGCGTAGCGCGACGGCCACCCGGGTGAACCAGCGGGCGATCGGGTCGTCGGTCCGGGTGAACAGGTGGTGGTACCAGCCGGGCGAGGTGATGCCCGCGCCGTATCCGGACGAGCCGGCCAGCCGCGAGTGGGTCCACGGCACCCAGGTGAGCGTGGCCTTCCTCTTCGGCAGACCCTTGAGCAGGCGGGAATCGGCCGCCGCTGGACCGAGTTTGCCCGCCAGCGCCGGGGCGTGCCACGCCCCGCAGACCACCGCGATCCGGCGCGCACCGCTTTTGAGCGTCCGGCGGATGACCTGCCGCATATACGCCTCGCGCTGCAACGTGCGCAGGTCGATGCCACCGGGCAGGAGCTCCGTGGGCGCGGATGAATCCTGCTGTGGCGCAGTATCTTCCGTGTCGAAAGCATGTGTGGCGTGCCGATCCGGGTCGGACTGTGGCGCGCCGGCTCCAGGGTCCGTCTCCGACGCCGCACGGGCAGGACCGTCTCCGACCGCGGCGCGCAGGGCGCCCATGGCCTCGGTGATGGCCTCGAAGATGTCGGTGCCGTCCCCGGTGGGATTCGACGACGATTCGATGACGGCGTCCCACCATCGCTCCGGGTCGTCGTATCCGCCCGCGGCGGCCAGCGCGGCCAGCGGATCACCGCTGTCACCCGGCTCGGTGTCGAGAGCGAGGGTGTGGGTGGCCGGAAGATCGCAGAAGCTCACGGGCACAGCGTTTTCGGACGCGTACCGCAGCGCCTGCCATTCCGGGGAAAACACAGCGAACGGCCAGAAGGCGGCTCGCGAGGGTTCGTTCGGAGCATAGGCCAGCAATGCCACCGGCGGTTCCATACCGTCGGCGGCGACGTAGGCGACCAGCGGGTCGGCATCGGCCGGGCCTTCGATGAGGATCGCATCCGGGCGGAAACGCTCCAGCGCCCAGGACAGCGAGCGCGCCGACCCGGGACCGTGGTGGCGGATGCCGAAGATCCGGGTCTGCGGCTCGTCGAGCGCGACGGCGTCGCCGCTCACCCGTGCACCTCACGGCAGGCGCGGTAGAAATCGGACCAGTCGGGGCGTTCGCGGACGACGGCCTCGAGGTACTCGGTCCACACCACGGCATCGGCGACCGGATCCTTGATCACCGCACCGAGGACCGCACCGGCGACATCGCTCGCGCGCAACACCCCGTCACCGAAGTGCGCCGCGAGCGCGATGCCGTTGGTGAGCACCGAAATCGCCTCTGCCGTCGACAACGTGCCCGAGGGCGACTTCAACTTGGTCCGGCCGTCCTCGGTGATGCCGGAACGCAGTTCGCGGAACACCCGCACCACCCGCCGCACTTCCTCGGCGGCAGCCGGAATCGGCGGCAATTGCAGTGCGGCGCCGAGCTGTTCGACTCGGCGGGTCACGATCGCGACCTCGTCGTCCTCGCCCGCGGGCAGCGGCAGCACCACGGTGTTGAACCGGCGGCGCAGCGCGGAGGAGAGTTCGTTGACGCCGCGGTCGCGGTCGTTGGCGGTGGCGATGACGTTGAAGCCCTTGGCCGCCTGCACCTCGATACCGAGTTCGGGCACCGGCAGCGTCTTCTCCGACAGCACCGTGATCAGTGCGTCCTGCACGTCGGAGGGAATGCGGGTGAGCTCCTCGACGCGGGCGATCGCACCGGTGCGCATCGCGGTCATGACCGGTGAGGACACGAGCGCGCCGGCGCTCGGCCCTTCCGCGAGCAGGCGCGCGTAGTTCCAGCCGTACCGGATCGCCTCCTCGGCGGTTCCGGACGTTCCCTGCACCAGCAGGGTGGAGGCGCCGCTGATGGCGGCCGAAAGATGTTCGGACACCCAGGTTTTGGCGGTGCCCGGTACGCCGAGCAGCAGCAGTGCCCGATCGGTCGCCAGCGTCGCGACCGCCACCTCCATCAGGCGGCGCGGTCCGACGTATTTCGGGGTGATCACCGTGCCGTCGGGAAGGGTGTCGCCCAACAGGTAGGTGACCACCGCCCAGGGCGACAGCTGCCACGACGGCGGCCGCGGACGGTCGTCGACCTCGGCGAGGGCTCGGAGTTCGTCGGCGTAGGCCTGTTCGGCATGGGGACGCAGCAGGTCGGCGGGTGGGTTCTGGGTGGTGGTCATGCCAGCTCCTCGAGCATCAGGGTGCGTTGGGTCAGATCGTCGGCGAGGCGGTCGAAGGCGCTCTGCCAGTAGGGGTCCGCACAGCGTCGGGCGGCGACGGTCACCGCCGCGACCGCGCGGACCGGGAAGTTGATCGCGGCACTGCGCAGCAGCGTGCGATAGGAGGCGGGGGACAGTCCGGCCGCGCCGGGACGGGCGGCGGCCAGATGGGCGCGATCGAGCAGCAGCCGGACCAGGTGTTCGGCCAGTGGCTGCGGCCACGGCCGCGGAAGCGCCGAGACGAGCAGTTCGAGTTCGGCCAGCCAACTGCTGTCCAGGCCGCACAGGTACCGCAGCCGCCGCTCGATCGGCAGCAGCGCGAACAACCGCTGTCGCAGCCGCGGATCCGCACCCAGCGTGGGCGTGGTGGTCAGCACCTCGAACAGTGGAATCGCCCAGCGGGAATCATCCTGTGCCAGAGCCGCTTCCGCCCATCCCGCGGCGACCGGTCCGAGGATGTCGTCGGGCATTCCCAGCGCCGTGGCGGCCTCCGCGGATCCGCACAGCTGCTCCCAATGTCGCAGCGGGGTGGCGGCGATCAGGCGGCGCAGCCGTTCGGCATCCACGTCCGCACCGCCGTCGCGGCGGTAGGCCACCGGGTCGAGCCGGTCGGCGAGTCCGTCGCGGCGAGCCGCGTCGTCGAGGTCGTGCGGCAGATGCGCCTCGAGTCGGCCGGACCGGACGGTCAGCCACCGGCCGGCGCGCTCGCGCATCCGTTCCGCGAAGGCCGAATCAGGCAGGTGGGCAAGGAGATCGGCGGCCGTGCGGCGAACGTCGGGCCGCGGGTCGTCGAGCGCCGATTCGAGCAGTGGCTCGTCCTCGGGCCCGACTCCTGCGGCCAGCACCGCCAGCAGTTCGGCCCGGCCGCGCGCCGGCTCCCGGCTCCAGGTTTCGGCGAGGGCCTGCCGGGCGGCCGCGGCGTCGCGGGCGCGCAGGGCTTCCAGCCAACTTCGGCGTTCGGCAGGCCGGCCGTGCGTCCACACCTGGGGATCGTCGTCACCGGTCCGCAGCAGCGGTCGCCAGCGTGGATGCAGCGCCGCCAGCCACCGCCCCCGAGCGCCCGCCAGGCGCATCAGCGGAACCCGCAGGGCGGCTTGGCTTCTCGCTGCCTCGAGGAGTGTGGCGCAGAGTGCGTCGGGTGCCCGCCGGTCGCCGGGCAGCGCGGCCTCGAACCATTCGGCGAGCATCGGTGAGCCGTCGGCCAGCAGGTGGTGCAGCCGCTGTGCCGCTGCCCGCGGCAATGGGGCGCGATCGTCGTCGGCGGCCGGGACCGGCAACTCGGTCCGGACCGGTGGCACCCCGCCGCGGTGATACAGCTCCTGGAGCGCCACCGCCCCCAGCACGGCATGTTCCGGAGTGTCGGCGCGCGCGGCCGAAGTCACCGCCTCGGCCAGTCCGCCGGGATCGAGGGTGCGGCGGGCGGTACCCAGCAGCGCAACCGGCACGATCGGCTCCGACGAGGCCGGGACGGCGGTGCCGGGGGTCGGTACCCCCAGAAGCGATTCGGTCTCGACCCCGACGAGTTCGCCGGCCACCAGAGCGGAGACCGGGACCAATCCGGCCGCGGTCCATTCACCGATCACCGTCAGCGGATGACCGCCCGACAGTCCGATCAACTGCCACGGCACCTCGGCGGTCGCGGCGATGGGCACCGCCGTGCCGTCCGGCTCGGCGAGATACCAGTCGGCGGTTCCCGGACTCGGGACCACGTCCGCCAGCAGCATCGGCCACCCACGCAACCACGGATCGGCGCCCAGTGCCCGCGCGTGAGCGTCGAGCTGTCCGGCGATGGACGCGGACTCCGAGATGATGGTGGTGAACGGTTCCGGCTCGCCGTGGCGCACGCCCCACACCGCGCGCAGCGGCATCGCGCCCGGGTAGTAGTGCAGGTCCGCCTCGACCATGGTGCCGGGAATCGGCAGCTCACCCGCGAAACTCGCACTGCCGAAGCTGTGGTCGAGGATATGTGCCCAGCGTTGGGTGTCCCGGCCGAGCAGCAGAGTGCGGCGGGTGAAGACCCGTTCCTCCTCGGTGATCCGCACCCCGAGCACCATCCACCGGTCGCGGATCGCGGGCTCGCCGCCGCGGACCTCCTCGGCCTTGGCCGGATAGCCGATATGGGCGCGTACCCCGGCAGCCAGCGCTGGCGGCAGGTCGTCGAGCCGCCGGTGTGCGCCGATGAGCAGATGCAACCGGGCGTATTCGCTGAGCAGAATCGCCGGCCACTGTTCGACGCCCAGGGTGCGGCGCGGCAGTTGCCGCAATGCTGCCGCCACCCCCGGCGCCTGCGAATCCACCATCCGGGCGGCCACCGCCTCCAGGGCCGCCGCGGAATGGTCGGCCTGGGCCAGGCCTGTGCGGATCTGGTCGCCGAGCCAGACGTCGAGATCGTCGAGTCCGGTGGTCACTCGCGCCCGCCGCTGGTCGACTGTCGACTGTTTGGTGCCGCGCGTGGCCGGCTCGGCCGGTTTCGCGGCCCGTGCGGCCCGGTCCGCCAACCACTCGGCCGCGAAGTCGGCGGGTGCGTCGGACGCCGCGACCGTGCCCTGCGACCAGAGCAGTAACAGCGACAGCGCATGTTTGCAGGGAAATTTCCGGCTGGGGCACGAGCAGCGATAGGCGGGCCCCGACAGGTCGACGATCGTCTGATACGGCTTGGCGCCACTGCCCTTGCACTGCCCCCACAGCGCGCTGCCGTGGACGCCGGTGCCCAGCCATGCGGCGGTGAGCTTGCGGGCGGCGCTCACCGATGCGGCGTCGGGCGCCAGGGCCAGCACATTGTCGGCGGTGACGGCGTAGGTCGCGGCCGGAGAGGTCGTCACGTGTTCCCCCGTTCGTTCGGTACCCCCGGATTTGTACCCGAGCCCACCGACAACATCGCGCGCCCGGCCGTCGACGCCGCCGTCCGGCCGGCCGTCACCGGGTTCGCTCATCGATTGCGAGACGAATTGCCGTGGCGCGGAATGTGATTGCAGGATCAAGCGCTGTTGTGAACGATCGTGATCTCTGGCATTCTGATCTGTTCGGTTGAACCGAGCCACCCGTCAGGGGTGTAACCCGTGGAACTGCCCGGCCGGGACGGCCGAGGGGTGGACATCGGGCGGTTCGACCGTTCGATGGCCATGCGTCCCGCCCGGGCCGGTTCTCCGGTAGCGTTCGCCACGACGAGTCGTGTGCGAGGGCCGGGAGGGGCAGTGGGGCAAGAGCAGGGGGAGGTCGCGCCGCGGCTGCGTGACCTGGTTTCGGCTCGGCTGCAGACGGATTCGTCGGTGAGCCCCGAGGTAGCGCAGACGGTGCTGGAGGCGCTGGGGGAGTCCGCCGAGGCGGGCGGCGCCGGGCCGCGATCCGGAGTATTCCTGCGTGCCATCCGCGTCCGCGGCTTCCGCGGAATCGGTCGCGAGGCGGTACTGCGCATCGCGCCCGGCCCCGGTCTGACGCTGGTGGTCGGCCGCAACGGGTCGGGTAAGTCGAGTTTCGCCGAGGCCGCGGAACTCGCACTCACCGGCGTCAACCGGCGCTGGGAGGGCAGATCCGCGGTCTGGCGCGACGGCTGGCGGAATATGCACTGCGAGCAGGATCCCCGGATCGCGATCGATCTGGTCGCGCACGAACGCGGCCCGTTCACGATCGAGCGCACGTGGGCCGGCGGCGACGAACTGTCCGAAGGTAGCTGGACGCAGCACGAAAACGGCAGCGACAGCGACCGATTCCGCCCGCAGGACTGGGCCCGCGCCCTGGAGCTGTATCGGCCGTTTTTGTCCTACAACGAACTCGGCGCGGTGGTCGACGGCCGTCCCAGCGACCTGTTCGACGCGCTGCATCGGCTGCTCGGGCTCGACGACATCAGTGCCGCCTTGGACCGGACCCGCACGCGCCGAATCGAATTGGAACGCGCCGCGAAACAGTCCCGGGACGGCCGGCAGGCTTTGCTGGACGAACTGATCACCGTCGCCGACGAGCGCGCCGAGCGCGTCGCCGAGATGTTGCGCGCGCCCGCGCCGGACCTGTCCGCGATCGCCCACGAACTCGCCGGCGCCCGCCACGACCCCGGCGGTGTCGCGGCACTGCAGGCCGTGGCACGGCTGCGTATTCCGGCTCCCGTCCAGGTCGAGGCGGCCGCCGAGGCGGTCGAGCGGGCCACCGCGGAGCTGCTGGACCTGGCGACCGGCGATCTGGAGGCCGAACTCCGTGTCGTCGACCTGCTGCGTGGCGCCCGCGAACACGCCGAGGACGGCGAATGCCCCTGCCCGGTCTGCGGCCACGGCCGGCTCGACTCGCGGTGGCGGCGCGAGGCGACAGCCCGGATCGAGGCCGTCGAGCGGCGCGCCGCCGTCCTGACCGCCGCCCGGGGCGCGCTGGGCGAGGCGATCGCCGCGGCCCGTGCTCTGATCGAGCCGGTGCCGCCGGAACTGGAATCGACCATCGCCGCGCCGAATATCGATCCCGTGGACGCCCGTCGCGCCTGGTCATCCTGGTCCGCCCTGCTGGAGGTCGAAGCGGGCGCCACGCTGGCGGCCCGGATGCGCGGCGCGCACGCCGACCTCGCGGTGCGGCTGGAGGTGTTGCAGCGGGCCGTGCACAAGGAACTCGATCGCATCGATGCGGTCTGGACGCCGCTGGTCCCGCGCATCGCCACCTGGCTGCACGAGGCGCGGCTGGTGGCCGCAGCCGATGCCGAACTGCGTACCGTCCGCCGCGCCGAGGACTGGCTGAAGTCGGCCGCCGCCGGCCTGCGCGACGAGCGGCTCGCCCCGCTGGCCGAGCACGCCCGGCGGATCTGGGGCGGGTTGCGCCAGCGCAGCAATGTGGACCTCGGCGCGATTCGCCTGCAGGGCAACGCCGGAGCCAGTCGCAAGGTGCTGCTCGACGTCACCGTGGACGACTCCGGAGCCGCCGCTCTCGGAGTGATGAGCCAGGGCGAATTGCATGCCCTGGGCCTGGCCCTGTTCCTGCCGCGGGCCACGGTGGCCGAAAGTCCGTTCGGATTCGTCATGATCGACGACCCGGTGCAGGCGATGGATCCGGCGAAGGTCGACGGACTCGCCCGCGTGCTGGCCGCGGTGGCGCGCAGCGGACGCCAGGTCATCGTGTTCACCCACGACGAGCGGCTGGCCGAGGCGGTGCGCCGGTTACGTTTGGACGCAACGGTTCTCGACGTGCAGCGGCGCGAACACTCGCGAGTGGAGGTGCGCGCGGTCGAGGATCCGGTGCAGCGCTATCTCGGCGACGCGCGGGCCCTGCTGCGCACCAGGCAGTTGCCCAAGCCCATCGCGAACGAACTGGTCATCACCTGCTGCCGATCCGCGATCGAGGCGGCCGCGCTGGCCCGCGCGCGGCGAGAACTGCTGGCCGCCGGCGTCGACCACCGCGAGGTCCAGCGCCGCGTCGATCGGGCCCGGACCACGTGGGAGACGGTCGCCCTGGCGGTCTTCGGTGTGCCCGACCGCGTTGACGATCTCAACGACTATCTCGACCGGGAGGCGCCGTGGGCGCGCGCGGTGGTGCGCGATGCCACGGCCGGAGCCCATATTCGCATCCAGCGTCGCTCGGGCGATTTGATCTCGGGGACGAAGAGATTCGTGACATGGCTGAATCCGTGAGACCGACCGTGGCCGAGCGCTTGGCGGCGGCCGCGGAACTGCTCGACGGCACGGTCACCGATGCGGGCGGCCTGTGGTCGCGGGCGACGGTGTGGATCCTGCGGATCGCGCTGGAACAGTCGGTGGACCGGCTGTGGGCGCGGGTGTCGCCACCGCTGGCCCGGTGCAGTATGCGCGCCCAGCTGCTGGCGCTGGACAGCTGCGCCGGCCCCGAACTGTCGGGCCGGGTCGCCGGATTGTGGGCGACGCTGTCGCGGGCCGGACATCACCTCGACTCCGAACCCGCGCCGACCCTGCACGAACTGCGTGACTGGTACGACGAGACCGCCCGGCTGGCCGAGGAACTCGACCGCATCGGCCGCGCGGATGTACCCGCCGTCTTCGGCCGCCGCCGGAACAGGTGATATCGGGCGGCGATAATCGTCCGATGGCCGATACCTTTCCCGAGCGTCCGGATTACACCGACCGCTGTCCGTGCGGCAGCGGCGAACAGTTCGGGCAGTGCTGCGGCCCGCGCCTGGACGACAGCCGCCCGGCGCCGACCGCCGAGGCGCTGATGCGTTCGCGCTACACCGCCTTCGCCGTCGGCGATCGCGACTACCTGCTGCGGACCTGGCATCCGCGAACCAGGCCGCGACGGCTGGCCCTGGATCCGGCGCAGCGCTGGGTATCGCTGCAGGTCTTCGCTACGGAGGCGGGCGGCCTCTTCGACGACACCGGAGTGGTCGAATTCCGCGCCACGTACCGATACGACGGCCGGCGGGGTGTGCTCTCCGAGTGCAGCAGGTTTGCTCGTATCGACGGCCGCTGGGTCTACGTCGATGGAGATATCGAATCGTAACCGGCTCGTAAAGAGTTTCCCGTGCTCTCCCATTATTATTTCGGCAATACATTTCCGATTAATGCAGATAGCGAAGGAGTTGCCGTAAACGTGGACAGTCGCGCGGTGGCTACCGGGAATCCGGACCCTCATTAGGGTCACCGCATGGCACGAATCGCGATCGAATACTGCACGCAATGCCGATGGTTACTACGGGCCGGATGGATGGCCCAAGAGTTGCTGAACACCTTCGGCACCGACCTCGACGAGGTGGCACTGATTCCCGGAACCGGTGGAGTGTTCCGGATCACCGTGGACGGTGAGCAGATCTGGGAGCGCAAGGCCGACGGCGGCTTCCCGGATGTCGCCGGGCTGAAACAGCGCGTGCGCGACCGCATCGATCCCGCCCGCGACCTCGGCCACATCGATCGAGGCTGACGCGGTACGAATGATCTCGGACGTACTCTCGGTTACAGGGAGTACGAGGAGGTGCGAGATGAGCACTCAATTCTTCGAGGCGACCCCGGTCGAGGACACTGCCGGACCCGTCGCCCACACGACCAGCGGTGCGGTACGCGGATTCCGTACGGGATCGGTTCACGTGTGGCGCAGCATCCCCTATGCCGCGGCACCGGCGGGCCCGAAGCGGTTCGCCCGGCCGGAACCGCCCGAACCCTGGTCGGGAGTGCGTGACTGCACCGAATTCGGCGAGATCGCGCCGCAGACCATGGGCGATATGGTGCCCGTCGACTCGGGGCTGCGCATGGGCGAGGACTGCCTGTGGGTCACCGTGTGGGCACCGGCCGCCGAGCCGGTGCGGCCGCGTCCGGTGATGGTGTGGCTGCACGGCGGCGCCTACTGTCTGGGCACGGCGGCCCAGGCGATCTACGACGGCCGCCGGATGGTCGAGATGGGCGACGTGGTGATCGTCGCGGTGAACTATCGGCTCGGCGCACTCGGCTTCCTCGATCTGTCCTCGCTGGGCGACCGGTTCGTCGCCAACCTCGGCCTGCACGACCAGATAGCGGCGCTGGAATGGGTGCGCGACAATGCCGCCGCCTTCGGCGGCGATCCGGGCAACGTCACCGTCTTCGGCGAATCCTCCGGCGCCGGATGCGTCACCGCGCTGCTGACCTCGCCGCGGGCCGCGGGCCTGTTCCACCGCGCCATCGCGCAGAGCCCCCCGGCCACGACGGTCTTCGGCCCCGATCGGGCCGCAGGGGTGGCGAGCCGCTTCCTGGAACTGATGGATCTGCCGCCCGAACGTGCCGGGGAACTGCTGGAATGCCCCATCGAACGGATCGTGGACGCGGCCGGCATCCTGCTGGACGAGGTGCCGCTGCAGTCGCCGGGGCGCCTGGCCGCGGCGCCGGTGGTGGACGGTGATCTGCTGCCCACCTATCCGACCGACCGTTTCCAGCAGGGCCGCTCGCATCGCGTACCGCTGATCATCGGCACCAACAAGGACGAGGCATCGCTGTTCCGGCTGTTCCGCTCGCCGATCATGCCGGTGACACCGGATGCGGTGAACGCGATGCTCAATGCCATCGCGGGGGAACACCCCGGGATGTCGCACGAGCGCATCGCCGAAATCACCTCCGCCTACCCGGATCTGACCAAGACTCGCGGCGCGCTGGCGATGTCGACCGATGCGGCGTTCCGGATGCCGGCGCACTGGGTCGCCGATGCGCATTCCCGGCACAGCCGCACCTGGATGTATCGCTTCGATCAGGCCACGCCGATGCTGAAGGCGGCGCGTGTGGGCGCCGGACACGCCACCGAATTGCCGTACATCTTCGGCAATTTCGGCTCCTTCGATCACGACCCGACCTTCTGGCTGGGCGGTCGCAAGGTCGCGAGCGAGGTCTCGGGCCGGATGATGCGGCGCTGGCTGGCCTTCGCCGAGCACGGAGTGCCGGCCGCGCTGGACGGCTCGAAGCATTGGCCGCCCTACCGCGAGTCCACCCGCACGACACTGCTCGTCGACGCCGCGGATCGAGTCCTCGACGATCCCGATCACGATCTGCACACCGCCTGGGGCGACCAGGCGGTCGGCTTCAGCTGAGCCGGCTCAGACGCTGCTGGGCTGTTCGGCGCGCTTACCGAGCAGCACCGGCAGCCGGCTGTAGCCGTGCAGGGTGAACAGCGGCCGGCGCTGCGGGCGACCGGCCAGCACGAGATTCGGGAAACGCTCGAACAGCGACCGCAGCGCGTACGTGCCCTCCATCCGGGCCAGGCTCGCGCCCAGGCAGGCGTGGATGCCGCTGGAGAACGTCAGGTGATCCTTGGCGTTGGCGCGGGTGACGTCGAAGCGGTGCGGTTCGTCGAACACCTTCGGGTCACGGTTGGCGCCCGACAGCGACAGCACCACCGTGCTGCCCCGGTGCACGGTGACCCCGCCCAGCTCCGCATCGCGCCCGGCGATGCGGCCGGTGTTCTGCACCGGGGCGTCGAAACGCAGAATCTCCTCGATCGCGTTGGGCCACAGCTGCGGATCCTCGCGCAGCAGGTCCAGCTGATCGCGATGGTTCACCAGCTGCACGACGCCGTTGCTGATCAAATTGACCGTGGTCTCGAATCCGGCGCCCATCAGTAGCGTGGCGGAGGCCTTCAACTCGGTGTTGTCCAGCGTGCCGGAACTCACCAGGCCGGACAGGATGTCCTCGCCCGGTTCGCGCCGCAGCCGCGCGATGTGCTCGTCGAGATAGTGGTCCATCTCCAGAATGGCCGCCGAGGCGTCGCGCGTGGTGGGCCAGCTGATGCCGATATCGAGCATCGGCGAGACGGCGTCGCCCCACGCCAGGAAGCGGTCGCGGTCGGCGTCGGGGAAGCCCAGCATTTCGGAGATGATCGCGATCGGCACCTGGGAGGCGAAATCTGCCACCAGATCCGCCGATCCGCCGGAGGGCAGGGCATCGAGCAGTTCCGTGGTCACCGATTCGACGCGGTCGCGCAGCCGGGCGATCGCGCGCGGAGTGAATGCCGAGGCCACCGGTTTACGCATCCGGGTGTGGTCGGGCGGATCGATCACCAGCATCGACGGCGGCTGCACCGGATTGGGCGGCAGCGGCGCCAGATCCATCAGCGGCCGCAGCGGTCCGGGCACGAAGCCCTCGGCCGCCGCGACCTTGAAGGTGGTGTCGCGCAGCACGGTCCGCACCACCTCGTAGTCGGTGGTCGCCCAGCCGAGGGGGGAGTGCACCAGCCGTCCCTGTGCGCGCAGGGATTCCAGCAGTGGTATCGGATCATCGACCGCCTCGGGGCTGGACATCAGTTGTGCCACGGTTTCGCCGCGCCGGGCGTAGGTCTTCAAGACCAGCCGCGGCGTGCCCTGCACCACCAACCACCGAAACCAGTACTGCGGCTTCATCGCCATCCCCGTTCGTCGTCCGGTTCCCTGACACCCACACTACGGAGTAGCGGGCGAGCCGAAAACGGACCGCGGGTGGATCGCCGTGCCCTACCCGGGTAGGAGATCAGGATCGGCGAGTGGTGACGCGCTCGGCGTCGATCCGGTGCTCGAGCCGCGCCGGATCCGGGGCGGTCACCTGCACCAGCGAGGCCCCGGCCGCGTACACCGCGAGCAGTCCGTCGATCAGGTGGGCGGTGGTGTCCCAGTCGGTGGTGGACAGCACCCGGTCGCTCGCGGTGAACCCCTGCTGTTCGGCCGAGGCCCGGGCCGCGGCCACGGTCTCGGCGACGGTGGCGCCGTCGAGCGCGGCGCCCGCGCCCGACGGGTGGAATTGATCACCGTGCGCCCGCACCGACGTGGCGTAATCGGTGACGCCGACCGGCAGATCGGCGACGGGCATGCCCATAGGGTCCAGCGACAGCGCGGCCACCTCGGCGATATCACCGGCCTCGTCGATGCGTGCGGCCGAGACCAGCGCGAGCTCGGCGTCGGCGTCCGGCCGCAGCACCACCTCCGTGCCCGCCCACCAGCAGCCGAGCAGGACCGCGGCGGTCTGCCAGTGCGCGGGCAGCAGCACCGACACCCGTGCGCCCGGAGCGAGGCCGAATTCGTCGCGAATCATATTGGCGGTCTTGGCCGCCCAGTTCGCCAGCGTCAGCCCGGACAGTTCGATGCGGGCACCGGTGCTGTCGTCGTAGTGGGTGATCCGGGGCGCCGCGGGCTCGCGGGCGAGGATCGGGCCGAGCAGGGCATCGGTGAGAGTGTCGTTCAGTTCACGCATTTCGGTCCGTTCTGGCCGGCGTCGATGGGAGGCGCGGGCGGCACCGGTGTCGCGGTGCCCGAGGCCGGCGAGGTTCCGGACATATCGAACAGACTGCCGGCCGCCGAGCCCGGACCAGAGTAGTCATCGGCGAGCACTACGCGCACCGCGCCCTCCGGCACATCCGGTGCGGCGACCACGGTCAGGCCGCCGAGCGCCTCGGCGACCGCCTTCGCCTTCGGATCGGAGCTGGAGGCGGCGAGGACCCGGCTGCTGCGCACCGGCGAACCCGGCCAGTTCTCGACTGTTCCGGTGTGGAAACCCTTGCCGGTCAAGGCCTGCGCGACCTGGCCGGCCAAACCACCGGTACTGCCGGCGTTGTAGACGTCGGTGGTGACCGAACTCGGCGCCACCGCCCGGTCGTCGTCGTGCTCGTCGGTGGTGGCGCCGACCGCCGCCGCGACGAAGGATTTCACCGATTTCGGATCGACCTTCACCACGGATTCGCCGTCGGCGGTCGTCCCGTCGAGGTCCTGCACCGGAATGGTCTCGAAATTCACCTTCCCGCCGGACAGATCCTGCAGCTGATGCATGAAGGCCACCACGTCCCAGTCCTCGTCGAGCACGATCGTGCGGCCGACGGCATCGCTGAGTTCGCGCAACTTCGCGGGATTGGCGAGGATGCGCGCGTTGAGCGCCTTGTTCACCAGCGAGGCCATGAACACCTGCTGACGCACGATCCGATCCAGGTCGCCGCGCGGCAGATCGTGGCGCTGGCGTACGAAACTCAGTGCCTGCGCCCCGTTCAGGCGTTGCTGTCCGGCTGGGAAATCCGCGCCCGAGAGCGGTTCGTCCACCGCATTGTTCAGGCATACGTCCACCCCGCCGACGGCATTGGTGAGCAGCACGAATCCGAGCAGCCCGACCTCGGCGTAGTGGTCGACGGTGATCCCGGTGAGGTTGGCGACCGACTTGATCAGCGCCTGCCGGCCGGCCTGGGTGGACTTCTGCTCGATCTGGGAGTCGGACAGGCCCTGCGACGCGTATTTCTGCCGGGCGTTCTCCTTGGTCGCGCCGTAGGCGGAGTTGATCTTGCCCTTGCCGATTCCGGGGATGTCGACGTAGGAGTCGCGCGGAATCGAGATCGCGGTCGCCGAACGGCCGTCGTTGGGCACCCGGACCAGCACGATGGTGTCGGTGTTGGTGCCGACCTCGTCGCCGGCGTGCAGCATCGCCCGTTCCTGGTCGCTGAGCGGATTGCCGTGCGCGTCGGTGCGGCTGTCGATGCCGACCATCAGGATGTCGACCGCACCGTCGTGGCCGCCGCCCAGGCCGAGATTGCCGATCCGCTCGATACCGGAGATCAAGGAATCCACACTGTGCCAGCCGAAGCCGGTGACGATGAACACCACGGCCGCCGCGGCTACGGCGAGCAGTCGTCCGGGACGATTCACCCCGGGATCCGGACTCGGGCGAACGCCGCGAGCTCGCGGGATGCGGCCGCCGGGCAGTGGTGCTCCGGCGCCGCGGGGCGACGACGACGCACTTCTGTTCTGCGGCACTCCGTATTCCTTTTCCACGCTCGATCGACCCCCGTTCGAGAATCTGCCCGCGTAGCCCACCGCCTCCGATACCGGTGGCGTACCGGGGAGTTCCCGGATTCGAGGCTATCCAACCAGTGCGCCCGCACCGCTGAACCGCTGTTGGCGTGGCGTGCCAGACTTGTCGGGTGAGTCCCGATTCCCACTCCCGGCTCGTGATCACCGGTGCCGGCGGACAGCTCGGCCGGGCGTTGCGCGCGGCGGCGCCCACGGCACTCGCCCTGGGGCGTGCCGATCTCGACATCACCGACGCCGAGGCGGTGCGCGCTGTCGTGCGTCCGGGCGACGTGGTGCTCAACGGTGCCGCTTACACCGCCGTCGACGCCGCGGAGTCCGACCACGAGGCGGCGTATGCGGGCAATGTCACCGGGCCGGCGGTACTCGCCGCCGCCTGCCGCGTGGCCGATGCGCGCCTGATCCACATCTCGACCGATTACGTCTTCGACGGCACGGCCTCGGACCCGTACGAGCCGGACGACCCGACCGGACCGGCAAGTGTGTACGGCCGTACCAAACTGGCCGGTGAGCAGGCCGTGCTCGGAGAGTATCCGCAGGCCACGATCGTGCGCACGGCGTGGGTCTACACCGGTGACCGCGGCGACTTCGTGGCGACGATGCTCCGGCTCGAGGCCGAACGCGAGACGATATCGGTGGTCGATGATCAGATCGGATCGCCCACCTACGCGCCCGATCTGGCGCAGGGTCTGCTGGAACTCGTTGCGCGACAGCCGGTTCCGGGGGTACTGCACGCGAGCAACGCGGGTGCGGTCAGCCGCTTCGGGCTGGCGCGTGCGGTGTTCGCCGAACTCGGGGCCGATCCCGAGCGGGTGCGGCCCTGCGGCACCGCCGATTTCCCGAGTCCAGCACGGCGCCCGGCGTACTCGGTGCTGTCGAATCGGGCGTGGGCCGAGGCCGGGCTCACCCCGCTGCGTGAGTGGCGCGCGGCGCTCGCCGACGCGCTGGCACGCCTGTCGGATCGGGCGAAACCGTGATTCTTCCTGCTCGCCGCCGCGCGAGGCGGCGAGTGTGAGCACCGGCGCCGGCCGTCAGTCTGATAAGGCCCTGTGGGTGGCTGCGCTCGGGTACCTACTCCGGCCTCTCACCCATTAGGCTGGCCTTCCGTGAGCGCTTCGGATTCAGCCCCTTCCGCGGACCGTACCCCTCAGCTGGCGGTGGTCACCGTTACCTATTCGCCGGGCGAGCATCTCGACCACTTCATCAGCACACTCGCGACCGCCACCGCGGAGAAGCCGCAGGTGATCCTCGCCGACAACGGCTCGACCGACGGCGCTCCCGAGCTGGCCGCGGAGTCCAACGAACACGTCACGCTGCTGCGCACCGGTGGCAACATCGGTTACGGCGGCGCGGTGAACCGAGCGGTCGCCGAGCTCGATCCGGATATCGAATACGTGATCATCGCGAACCCCGATGTGCGCTGGGGTACCGATTCCATCGATCAGCTGCTGGCCGCCGCGCGGCGCTGGCCGCGAGCCGGGGCGCTCGGGCCGCTGATCCACGAGCCGGACGGCAGCATCTATCCCTCCGCGCGGCGCGTGCCCGGCCTGCTCGACGGCGCCGGCCACGCGATCCTCGGCACGGTCTGGCCGGGTAACCCGTGGACGCGCCGGTACCGGCAGGAGAACGAGGAGATCGCCGAGCGCACGGTCGGCTGGCTGTCGGGTTCGTGCCTGCTGGTCCGGCGTGACGCGTTCGACAGCATCGAGGGCTTCGACTCCCGCTACTTCATGTACATGGAGGATGTCGACTTCGGCGACCGGATGGGCAAGGCCGGCTGGCGCAACGTCTTCGTGCCGACCGCCGAGGTCACCCACGCCAAGGGACACGCGGCCGGGCGGCATCCGGAGACCATGTTGCCCGCCCACCACGCCTCCGCCTATCGTTTCCAGGCCGACCGCCATCCGCACTGGTGGCAGGCCCCGCTGCGCTGGGCGTTGCGGGCCGGACTTGCGATTCGCTGCAAACTTGCGGTTCGATCTGCGCTGCGCGAGCGCGACCGCGAAGCGCAGCGATAACGCGTGGACCGAACCTGAACAGGGGAAGACTGATGCCGGACAATTCGGGAGGGAGCGGCGTGGATACCGCAACTGACGCCGTGATCCTGGTCGGTGGCCAGGGCACCCGGCTGCGCCCGCTGACGCTGTCGGCGCCGAAACCGATGCTGCCGGTCGCCGGTCTACCGTTCCTGCATCACCTGCTGGCCCGGATCGCCGATGCCGGCATCACTCATGTGGTGCTGGGCACTTCGTTCAAGGCCGAGGTCTTCGAGGAGCATTTCGGCGACGGAGCCGAGCTCGGCCTCGACCTCGAATACGTCACCGAGACCGAGCCGCTCGGAACCGGCGGAGGCATCCGCAACGTGCTGCCGAAGCTGCGCGCCGACAACGTGATGGTCTTCAACGGTGACGTCCTCGGCGGCGCCGATCTGGGTGCCGTGCTCGATACGCACGCCTCGACCCGTGCCGATGTGACCCTGCATCTGGTCCGGGTCGGTGATCCGCGCGCGTTCGGTTGCGTACCCACCGACGAGACCGGCCGGGTCACCGCGTTCCTGGAGAAGACCCAGGATCCGCCGACCGACCAGATCAACGCCGGCTGCTACGTCTTCCGCCGCGAGTACATCGAGAAGATCCCGAGTGGCCGTCCGGTATCGGTCGAGCGCGAGGTGTTCCCGTCGCTGCTGGCCGAGGGCGCCCACATTCAGGGCCATGTCGATGCCTCGTATTGGCGCGATATGGGTACGCCCGAGGATTTCGTGCGCGGGTCCGCCGATCTGGTGCGCGGCATCGCGCCTTCTCCGGCGCTGCCGGGGCAGCGCGGCGAATCACTGGTTCATCCCGGTGCCGGCGTCGCGCCGGGTGCGCTGCTGATCGGCGGCACGGTGGTGGGCCGCGGCGCCGAGGTCGGCGCCGGTGCGCGGCTGGACGGTGCGGTGCTGTTCGACGGTGCCCGGGTCGAGGCCGGCGCCACCGTGGAGCGCTCGATCATCGGATTCGGCGCGCGCATCGGTCCGCGAGCGCTGGTCCGCGACGCCGTGATCGGTGACGGCGCCAGCGTCGGCGCCCGCTGTGAGCTGCTGCGCGGCGCCCGCATCTGGCCGGGCGTGGATCTGCCCGACGGCGGGATCCGCTTCTCCACCGACGTCTAGTTCCGGTCGTCGCTCCAGGGCTGTGCATCGGCCGTGCTGTGCATCGGCCCGTGCTGTGAATCGACGAGGCCGCCCGTGCATTCGCACGGGCGGCCTTTGTCGTTGTAGCGGCCGAGAACTCCCTACGACTATTGCGAGACAGCGGTGACCGGCACCGCTGCGACGGTGTCGCGGGACGACTCCGCCGAACGCTCGCGCACGAGCAGCACGCCGGTGGCCGCGACCAAAGCTGCGGTCAGGCCGTGCACGCTCAGCGCGGTGGTCACCGAACCGTGGTTGTTCAGCACCGTCAGCATGTCGCCGACCGGGGTCACCGCGACGGCGAGCATCGCGATACCGAGGGCGAAGCGCTGCCGCGTCAGCAGCAGCGCCAGCAGCACCACGCCGGAGCTGATATCGCGGACTCCCTTCAGTGTCATGAAGGCCGACGACTCTCCCTGCGGCCAGGCCGGAAGCCCGAAACCGGGTGCCATGGAATTCGGTGCGAGGACGTAGCCGAGGCCGATGTACAGGATGAAGGCGACGCCGATCAGGACGAGGGCGGTGGCGATGCGAGTACGCGTCATTGTCTTGCTCCAAAATCTAGCGTTGCTAACCGATGAGTTCGATCGTAAGTGGTGATCGCTAACTTGTCTAGCGTTGCTAGAATTCCGGTATGACGGTTCAGGAACGCAAGGAACGCGAACGTGCCCAGCGCCGGCAGGCGATCATCGACAGTGCACGTGAACTGGCCGAATCCGACGGCTGGGATGCGGTGACCGTGCGCCGGCTCGCCGAACGCATCGAATACAGCCAGCCCGTGCTCTACAGCCATTTCTCGGGAAAGCGAGCGATCGTCTCGGCTGTCGCCGAGGAGGGGATCGCCCTGCTCAGAGATGTCCTGCGGGCCGCGCACGAACAGGCCGACGGCCCCGACGCCGCGATGGAGGCGGTCGCCCGGGCCTATCTGCACTTCGCCGCCGACAACCCCGCCCTCTACGACGCCATGTTCGTTCAGGACACCGAACTGCCCTTCGGTCCCGACGCCCCGCAGACACTGCGCGACTGCTTCGAGGAACTCGAGCGACTCTTCCGCCCGCGCGTCCCCGACGACGAATCCGGGGCGTACACCGAAGTGTTCTGGAGCGCACTGCACGGGATGGCGGCATTGGACCGAAGCGGTCGCCTGCGCCCCGACCTGTGGGAACAACGCATGCACGTCCTCATGCGCTGGGGCACTCGCAGTTGACGTGCCATCTGCCGTAGCCGGTCGGTGCGCCGGGATGCCGTGTAGCCCTTGGTTTTCTCCCTAAGGTGGTGATCATGGCGGATGCGGTGGTGGTCGGCTCCGGGCCCAACGGTCTGGCCGCGGCGGTGCTGCTGGCCCGCGCGGGACTCGAGGTGGAGGTATTCGAAGCCGCGGATCATGCCGGTGGCGGCTGCCGTACCGCCGAGCTCACCCTGCCCGGATATCACCACGACGTGTGTGCGGGCGCGCATCCGATGGCGCGGGCATCCCCGTTCTTCCGCGCCTTCGATCTCGGCGCGCACGGCGTCGAACTGGCGACTCCCGAGATCTCCTACGGACATCCGCTCGACGGCGGGGTGGCCGCGGCGGCCTGGCGGGATCTGGATCGGACGGTCGAGGATCTGGGCCGCGACGGCGCGGCATGGCGGCGCCTGTTCGCCCCGCTGGTGCGACAGTGGGAGGCGGTGGTGGAGCTGGGGATGTCGGACCTGCGCCATATCCCTCGTGATCCGCTGTCCGCCGTGCGCTTCGGGCGCCGGCTGCTCGAGCAGGCATCGCCGATGTGGGACCTGCGTTTTCGCGAGGAGCGCGCAGCGGCACTGTTCACCGGGGTGAGTGCGCACGCCATCATGCCGCCGCGGCAGTTCGCGGCGGCCGGGGTGGCGCTGCTGCTGGGCACCCTCGGTCATGTGGGTGGCTGGCCGATTCCGCGCGGCGGCTCACAGGCCATCGTCGATGTGCTGATCGCCGATCTGGAGCGGCACGGCGGACGCGTCCACACCGGGCACCGCGTCGATTCCCTGGACGAATTCGCCGGTGTGCGAACGGTTCTGCTCGACACCGCGCCGACGGAACTGCTGCGGATCGCGCGGGTTCCCACGGCATATCGAAACCGGCTGCAGCGCTATCGATTCGGCGGCGCTGCCTGCAAGGTGGATTTCGCGCTCTCGGGTCCGGTGCCGTGGCAGGCGCCGGAGCTGGCGGCCGCGGGCACCGTGCACGTCGTCGGCACGCGAGCCGAGGCGATGGCCGTCGAACGTCTCGTCGCGTCGGGACGCCATGCCGATCGGCCCTACGTCCTGGTGATTCAGCCGGGCGTGGTCGATTCGTCCCGGGCGCCCGGCCACAACCACACGCTCTACGCCTACGCCCATGTACCCCACGGATCCGGCCGCGACGTGAGTCCCGAAGTCGTCGCGCAACTCGAACGCTTCGCCCCCGGCTTCCGTGACCTGATCCAGGCCACCCATGTGCGCCCGGCCGCACACATGCCCGCGCACAACGCCAACTACGTCGGCGGCGATATCGCGGCCGGCGCGATGACGCCGGCGCAGACGATCTTTCGCCCGACGCCGCGCTGGAACCCTTATGCCACACCGCTTCCCGGTGTGTACCTGTGCTCCGCGGCGACCCCGCCGGGGCCCGGCGTGCACGGCATGTGCGGCATGCACGCCGCGACTCGTGCGCTGCGCGAACGGTTCGGCATCCGCCTCGACCCGGCCGTCCTGCTCGGCGCGACGAGCTGAACCGGAAGGACCTACACCGGCTGGGTGCGGTACAGATCGGGTTCGATGTACATGACCCGGGCGGCGGGGACGGCGGCCCGCACCCGGGCTTCGGCGTCGTCGATCGCGGTGGCGATATCGGCGATCTCGAGTCCGGGCACGATCGACACCTTCGCCGCGACGAGCATCTCCTCCGGGCCGAGGTATTCGGTGCGCAGGTGGATGACCCGGTCGATGCGCTCGCCGTCGACCAGATTCGCGCGGATCGCCGCGTCCTGCGCGGGCGTCGCGCCCTCACCGATCAGCAGGCTCTTCATCTCCACGATCAGCACGACCGCGATGACACCGAGCAGCACGCCGATGCCGAGGGTGCCGATACCGTCCCAGATCGCGTTGTCGGTCACCACGGTCAGTACCACGGCGACCAGCGCGATCAGCAGGCCGATCAGCGCACCGGTGTCCTCGAGCAGCACCACCGGGAGTTCCGGGCTGCGCGAATTGCGGATGAACCGCCACCAGCTCGCCCCCTCGCGCAGGGGCGAGGACTCCCGCATCGCGGTCATGAAGCTGTAGCCCTCCAGCGCGGCCGCGATACCCAGGATCACGATCGCCACCGCGGGAGAGGTCAGTTCCTCCGGATGCTGGATCTTGTGCACACCCTCGTAGATGGCGTACATCGAGCCGAGCGAGAACAGCACCAGCGCCACGACGAACGAGTAGAAGTAGCGGTTGCGCCCGTAGCCGAACGGATGCAGGTCGTCGGCCTCCTGCTCGGCACGTTTCTGCCCGAGCAGCAGTAGTCCCTGATTACCGGTGTCGGCCACCGAGTGCACGGCCTCGGCCAGCATCGAGCCGGAACCGGTGATCGCGGCGCCGACGAATTTCGCCACCGCGATACCGGCATTCGCGCTCAACGCCGCGAAGATCGCCTTCTTTCCGCCACCAGCAGACATGGTGCAGCCCCGGTCCTTCCGTCCCCGGCGCTCGCCGGTAGATGTCCGATTTGTTCGATCAATCTACTAAAGCGGCCGCGCGCTCACTCGCCCACACACGCGCAGAACAATTGCGCCGGGCCGCCGAGGGCCCGTGCCTGGATATCGGTATCGGTGGCCGAGATCCACGCGGCGCTTCCGGCCGCGATCGGCAATTCGCTCCCGGCCTGCGACAGCAGGACGGTGCCGGCGGTCACCAGCATGATGCCCGGTCCGACGCGCGGGATGTCGACCGCCGCGGCGTCCTCGGACAGTTCGAAGCGGCGCAGCGCGAATTCCGGTGCGCGCGTGGGATACCGGAACGAGTGCGCATCGACCGGTTCGGGTTCGATGATCGGCGCCCGCAGCGGTTCGAAATCCAGCACGCGCAGCAGTTCGGGCACATCGACATGCTTGGGAGTGAGCCCCCCGCGCAGCACATTGTCCGAATTGGCCATGATTTCGACGCCGATGCCGCGCAGGTAGGCGTGCAGACTGCCGGCGGCCAGGAACAGGCCCTGTCCGGGTTCGAGGGTCAATCGGTTCAGCAGCAGGGCGGCCAGGACCCCGGCATCACCGGGATACGCCTCGGCCAGTTCCAGCGTGGTGCGCGCCTCGGCCGCGAATTCCTTGGCCAGTCCGGGGGGTTCGAGTGGGTCGACCTGTTTGAGATAGCGCACACATCCGTCGAGGACCTTGGGCAGCAGTGTGGCCAGCATGGCCTGCGGCAAGGTGATCCAGGTGGTGAACAGCGTGCGCAGGCCGCCCGAGTCCGGCTGGGCGGCAAGCAGTTCGGTGTACTGCACCAGTTCCGGCACGGCCAGCGAGTTCAGCAGGTCGACGGTGCGCAGCGGGTCGCGGAAGCCGGCCAGCGCCTCGAAACGGTCGAGTGCCACCACCAGTTCGGGTTTGTGGGAGTCGTCGCGGTAGTTGCGCATCGGGGAATCCAGCGGCACCCGCGTGTGATTCTCCCGTTCGAATCCGTAGCGGGCCTGATCTGCGCTGGGATGTGCCTGCAGTGAGAGCGGTTCCTCGGCGGCCAGGATCTTCAGCAGGAACGGCAGGCGCCCGCCGAATGCCGCCGCGACCGCACCCAACTCCCGGTTCGGCTCGGCCTCGAGCAGTTCCAGCAGCGAGCGGCCGGCGCCGTCGGCGAGGACCTTCGCCGGGTCGGCGGGGTGGGCGCCGAACCACAATTCGGCTTCGGGATGAGGGGAGGGAACCTCCCGACCGCACAGCTGAGCGAGGGCGGTGCGAGATCCCCAGGCATAGGAACGCAACGCACCAACGAGTTCGTGCACTAGTAGTGGCCCCCGTCGTAGTGGGCGGGACTGCTCGTGGCTGGGGGGCCGCCGAGCAGACGCAGATACGCGGCGGCCATTTCCAGCCGCAGTACCAGCACCGCCAGTTGTTCGAGCTCACTGCCGCGCCCGGCCGCGGGCGCCTGAGGCTCGCTCGCCCCGGCCTCGCGCGGCACACTCGCCTCGGTTCGCATCAGTTCGATGTCGACGTTGACCAGATCGGCGTCGACGATGCCCGCGCCCGCGCCGAAGACGGCCAGCCGGCGCCGGGCCGCGACCTGGTCGCCGTCGGCGCTCACCACGAACACCCGGGCCCGATCGACCGGCGCCGGCCCGTCCAGCTGCTCGTCGTGGAACAGCGGGTCGTAACCGGGTGCGGTGGCCTCGGCGGATTCGATCAGCCGGGCGTTCGCGGCCACGGCCTCGGTGAGGTCGACGGCGGCCGCGATCTGTCCCGCGCTCTGCAACAGCACCTCGGCGCCGTGCTCGGCCACGACCGCGGCGGCGGGGGAATCACCGGTCAGCACCAGCCGCCGTTCCCGCATCCGCGCGGCGAGGGTTTTGGCGGGGTTGTGGAAGACCTCGTGGTGCGGTCTGTCGCGCAGGGCCTCGGCGTCGAGTGCGTCGGCGAGTTCGTCGAGGTTCGGCACCAGCGGTCCGATATGCGTCGGATCGATCGCCTGCAGCACCGCGATCCCGACGGCGACGAAGCGCAGAATCCGGTTGTGGTCCAGCACCCGCACCCGCGGCGGCAGCATGGCCGCGCGTCCGGCGGCCGCGGCCCGCATCGGGCCTTCGTCGGGCGCGGCGACCACGACTTCGGCGCCGCGGTGCAGCGCGCGGTCGACGGCGCCGGTCAGTCGCGGATCGGCCGAGTCGTCGCCGGCCACGACCACCACATCCAGCGAACCGACCCACTGCGGAATCGTGGTGGCGCTGATGATGGGCAGCCCCGCGCGGTCGCCGAACGCGGCCTGCAGCAGAGTGGCCGCGCGGGCCGCGCGCCCGGTGCCGGAGACCAGCACCAGACTTCGCGGCCGCAGCCCGTCGAGCCGGATGAGCGCGTTTTCGGCGACGGCGGCCGCTGTGGCACGCACCTGGGCGCCCCCCGAGGCGGCCGAACGCAAAATTCCCCCGGAATCAGCGGCCTCCAACGAGGCGACGTCATCGAGGTCGAGTACGGGTGTCCCTGCGATCATCGGGCGTTGCCACCTCCCCTCAATCGGGTCACCACGCCGGGGGATGTCGTTGTCCCCGGGCGAATCCAAGCCCTGTGATTCCACTATTCCAGTCAGCCGCGCACGATGCTCAGAATCTCGGTTACGAGTGCGTCTACTTCCTCCTGCGAACGGGCCTCGACGTTGAGTCGCAACAGCGGCTCGGTGTTGGATGCGCGCAGATTGAACCACGCCTGTCCGGGCAGCCGCACGGTCACGCCGTCGAGCCGGTCCACCGATTGCGCGCGCCCTTCGAATGCGGTGACCACCGCCAGGGTTCGGTCCTGCGCATCCGCCACTGTGGAGTTGATCTCCCCGGAGGCCGCGTACGTCGCATACGAGGACGCGAGCTCCGACATCGGCCGGTCCTTCTCACCCAGGGCAGCCAGCACGTGCAGAGCGGCCAGCATACCGGAGTCGGCACCCCAGAAGTCACGGAAGTAGTAGTGCGCGGAATGCTCGCCGCCGAAGATCGCGCCGGTCGAGGCCATCTGCTGCTTGATGAAGGAATGGCCGACGCGGGTGCGGACCGGCGTGCCGCCGAGTTCGGTGACCAGTTCGGGTACGGCCTGTGAGGTGATCAGGTTGTGAATGATCGTGGCGCCCGGCTCTTTCGCCAGTTCGCGCTCCGCGACCAGCGCGGTGATCGCGGAGGGGGAGACCGGTTCGCCGCGCTCGTCGACGACGAAGCAGCGGTCGGCGTCACCGTCGAACGCCAGCCCGATGTCGGCGCCGGTCTCTCGGACGTACTTCTGCAGGTCGACCAGGTTCTTCGGATCCAGCGGGTTCGCCTCGTGATTGGGGAACGATCCGTCGAGTTCGAAGTAGAGCGGGGCGATGGTCAGTTGCGGCACGCCGCCCAGCACGGCCGGGACCGTATAGCCGCCCATGCCGTTGCCCGCGTCCACGGCGATCTTCAGCGGCCGGATCGCGCCGAGATCGACCAGGCCGCGCAGGAATTCGGCGTAGGCCTCGAGCAAGTTCTGCTCGGTGGCGGTGCCGCGGGTTCCCGGCCCGGCGGGTACGCCGTCGACGAGTTCCTCGGCGATGGTCGCGAGCCCGGTCTCCTGGCCGACCGGCAGCGCGTTGGCCCGGCACAACTTGATGCCGTTGTAGCGGGCGGGGTTGTGACTGGCGGTGAACATCGCCCCGGGGCACTGCAGATGGCCGGAGGCGAAGTAGAGCTCGTCGGTGGAGGCGAGCCCGATGTGGACCACGTCGAGCCCCTGATCGAGGACGCCGTCGGCGAAGGCGGCGCCCAGTTCCGGGGAGGAGTCGCGCATATCGTGACCGATGACGATGCGCGTGGCGGGGGTGGCGTCGGTGCGCATCAGCCGGGCGAAGGCCGCGCCCACGTCGCGGACGAATTCCGCGTCGATCTGCTCTCCGACAACCCCGCGAACGTCGTATGCCTTGACAACTGCGTGAACGGACTCGGCAGACCGGGCGACTGTCATGACCAACACCCTAATAGGGCCGCGGGCCCGGCCGGGCTTCAGGCCGGTCGCGCGTGTGGCGCGTGCGGTGCGGGCTCAGTTCGGGGGATCGGGCAGCACCCGGAGATGGCCGCGGCGGCCGGTGCGGCCGGGCCGCTGGGGTCGCGCCGGCGGCGGGGAGTAATCGCTGTAGCCGCGCTGCTCGGGTTCCGGCGCGCGCCGGCGCATGCCGGCTTCGCGGACGGCCTCGGCCAGTGCGGTCAGGTCGTCGTCGTCCGGTGTGCTGGAGGAGAATCCACCTTCGTGCCGGACCAGTTCCCAGCCCTTGGGGGCGGTGATGCGGGAGCCGTGGGTTTCGCACAGATCCCAGGAGTGCGGTTCGGCGACGGTGGCGAGGGGGCCGACGACTGCGGTGGAGTCCGAGTAGACATACGTGAGCGTCGCGACGGCCGGATTCTTGCAGCCTGGGCGGCAGCAACGACGCATGGGAATCACATCCAGCAGACTAACCCCCCACGCCGTGTGTCGCAGACAGACACGCGGGCCGGTGCCCGGCCGGTTCGGGGCGCGCGGGTGCTCCGGCTCCGGGGAGAGCACGTGGCCGCGCTCTCGGCGCGGTGACTACTGTCGCAAGGTATGACCCGATCGAAGAGGCGGCCGGTGACGACCCGTTCGGTGGTTCGCCGCGGGCGCGGTGTGCGCGGACCGATGCTGCCGCCGTCGGCGCCCGCGCGCCGCACCCGCGGCCAGCAGTTCGACCGGCTGGTTTTGGAGGCGTTCGCCCCTCTGGACGCCCGCTGGCACGATCGCCTGACCAAACTCGACATCGCGGTCGACGACGTCCCGAAGATCCGCCCGCTGCACCCGGATTCGGTCACCTGGCCCGATGAGGTGGTCGCCGACGGCCCGGTCCCGCTCTCCCGCCTGGTTCCGGCCGGAGTGGACCGCCACAACGTAGCCACCCGAGCCCGAGTGGTCCTGTTCCGCAAACCCCTCGAACTCCGTGCCCACGACCCGGAAGACCTCCTGGACCTCCTCCGCGAAGTCCTGGTCCAGCAGATAGCCACCTATCTGGGCGTCGACCCGGAGATCATCGACCCGACAGGGGAGTAGGCGCGGAAGAACTGCCGGTCACCGCGTTCGCCGATGAGAACGAACGCCGGGCGACTCACTTCCCGTCGCCCGCCCCGCTCCGCCGAAGCGAAGCGAGGCGAACGGGGTGACCGGACAACAGATTTCGTGAGCACATGGGTAACTCACCGGGTACATCCAGAACCCGACCAGGCCCACGACCGCCGGCCCGAAGCGAACCTCCCCCGGCTCTCACGGCACGCAAAATATCCGGAGAGGCGGGTGAGCTCAGCTGATGCCGCGCTTGAGGCGGCGGCGTTCGCGTTCGGACAGGCCGCCCCAGATACCGAACCGCTCATCGTGCGCGAGTGCGTACTCCAGGCACTCGTCGCGTACCTCGCAGCCCATGCAGATCCGTTTGGCTTCCCTTGTGGAGCCGCCTTTTTCGGGGAAGAAGGCTTCCGGATCGGTTTGGGCGCACAGCGCCCGTTCCTGCCACTGTTCTTCGATGGTGTCGAACATCGCATCGAAGTCGGTGACGATGAGACTCAGCTGCGGTGGTTCGGGTTTGCGCTGGGCGCGCGCCCACTGCCCTCCCTGTGGAGTTCTGTTGAGCGATCCCGATTCGTTGTTCACCGTGCTGCCCCCCTCTCGTTCGTCGTTCCGGCTGTCAGCGCAGTCGCTTGGTGCTGCGCATGCTGTGGAATCGGTTTGCGATACACCGCCCGGAATGCCCGACGGGGCCAGCTCCTCGGCCATCGCTCCGCCTCCTCACTGTGTGTTAGCGCAGAATGATTTTTCCGTCGGACCGGACGTGCCCACCGACGGTCCCACACCGCGACGTAGTCCCGCGGACATCCCCGAGCTTGTCGTTCCGATGCGAACATGCGTTCGAAACGCGGTCTGCGCCAAAGGCTCTCGCGCGGACCCGGAATGACATGTCTGTGATTAGACACGCCGGACGCGCCGATGGTCAAGCTGCCGACACAATTCCGTTACTATCCGAGGCCGCCTTCGGCGCGGTTCGGTAACCGCGAAGTAGCAAATGACCAGCAAATACGCACTCGAACACCCGCTTCCGGGCACCGCATAGGCTGTGCGGATGTGACTGGAGAACAAGCGGACATCGCGGCCGAGATCGAGCGGATTGATCGTAAACCGCGCATTGCGGTGTTGGTCGGTGGAGTCGGCGGCGCGCGCTTCTTACAAGGTGTGCGGGAACTGCTGCCGGACGCGGATGTAACGGCGCTGGTGAACGTCGGCGACGACGTCTGGATGCACGGTTTACGCATCTGTCCCGACCTGGACACCTGCATGTACACGCTGGGTGGGGGTATCGATACCGAGCGCGGCTGGGGGCGCGTCGGGGAAACCTGGCACGCCAAGGAGGAACTGGCGAAATACCACGCGCAACCGGATTGGTTCGGGCTCGGAGATCGCGATATCGCGACGCATCTGGTGCGCAGTGAAATGCTGCGCGCGGGATACCCGCTCTCGGCGGTTACCGAAGCGCTGTGCAATCGCTGGCAGCCCGGTGTGAAACTTCTCCCGGCGACCGACGATCGCTGCGAAACCCATGTTGTGATCAGTGACCCCGACAACCCTGGCGAACGCCGCGCGATTCATTTCCAGGAGTGGTGGGTGCGGTACCGAGCAAACGTCGAGACCCATGGATTCGTCACAATCGGGGCGGATCAAGCCAAACCCGCCCCTGGTGTGACGGAAATCATAGAGGCTGCTGATGTGGTGCTGCTGGCGCCCTCGAACCCCGTGGTGAGCATCGGTGCGATCCTCGCCGTGCCGGGTATCCGGGGCGCTCTGCGGACCACCTCCGCCAAAGTCGTCGGTTTATCGCCCGTGATCGGGGGAAAACCCTTGCGCGGCATGGCCGATGAATGCCTCGAGGTGATCGGCGTGGAAACCTCGGCCGAGGCCATCGGACGACACTTCGGCGCCCGGTCCGACACCGGCATCCTCGACGGCTGGCTGATCCACTCGACCGACGAGGCCGACGTACCGGGTGTGGAGGTGCGCAGCGTGCCGCTGCTGATGACCGATCCGGCCGCCACCGCCGCGATGGTGCGGGCAGCGCTCGATCTCGCGGGAGTGCCGGCATGAGCGATCAGGGGCGAAACACCGATCACGCGCCCGGCGGGGAGATCCGGATCATCCCGGTGCCGGGTCTGCCGGAATTCCGGCCGGGCGACGATGTCGCGGAACATATTGCGGCCCAGGCTCCTTGGCTCGCCGACGGGGACGTGCTGGTCGTGACCAGCAAGATCGTCGCCAAGGCCGAGGGGCGCATCGTCGAGGCGCCGCGGGATCCGGACGAGCGCGACGCGGTGCGACGGAAACTGGTCGATGCCGAGGCGGTGCGGGTGCTGGCGCGCAAGGGCCGCACCCTCATCACCGAGAATCACATCGGCATCGTGCAGGCCGCTTCCGGCGTGGACGGCTCGAATGTGGAACAGGGCGAATTGGTCCTGCTGCCAACCGATCCCGACGCCAGTGCGAAGGCGTTGCGGGCGGCATTGGCCCAGCGCCTCGGCGTCGACGTCGCGGTGGTGATCACCGACACCATGGGTCGCGCCTGGCGCATCGGGCAGACCGATGCCGCGATCGGCGCCGCCGGCCTGCGCGTCGTGCACGACTACGCCGGCGCGGTCGACGGGCAGGGTAACGAGTTGCAGGTCACCCAGGTGGCGGTGGCCGACGAACTCGCTGCCGCGGCGGATCTCGCGAAGGGCAAGCTGGGCGGGGTGCCGGTCGCGGTCGTGCGCGGGCTGACTCCGCACGACGACGGATCCACCGCCAAGGATCTGCTGCGCGGCGGCGAGGAGGATCTGTTCTGGCTCGGCACCGCCGAGGCGATCGAGCGTGGCCACCGGGAAGCGCTGCTGCTGCGCCGCTCGGTGCGGACCTTCGCCGATACCCCGGTCGATCCCGAGGTGATCCGGGCCGCGGTCGGCGACGCGCTCACCGCGCCGGCGCCGCACCACACCCGGCCGGTTCGCTTCGTCTGGGTGCGGCAGCCGGAGCTGCGCGCGCGACTGCTGAATGCGATGGCGGCGCAATGGCGCACCGACCTCGGTGGCGACGGCCTCGATCCCGAGCGGGTGGAGCGCCGGGTCGCGCGCGGCCGGATCCTGTTCGACGCCCCCGAGGTGATCATCCCGTTCTGTGTCCCCGACGGCGCGCACGACTATCCGGACGAGCGCCGCCGTGCCGCCGAGTCGACCATGTTCACCGTCGCGGTGGGCGCGGCTGTGCAGGGACTGCTGGTCGGCCTGGCCACGCGGGGCGTCGGCAGCTGCTGGATCGGCTCGACCATCTTCGCGCCCGAGGTGACGCGTGAGGTGCTGGGGCTGGCGCCGGACTGGAATCCATTGGGCGCCATAGCCATCGGCTATCCCGAGGAGGAGCTTTCGCCGCGCCCGCCGCGCGAGGCGGGAACGGGTCTGGTCGAGTTGTGAGTACCGAGTCGCTGCACGCCTCGGCCACCGAGCTGCTCGAAAACTGGAAGCCCGCGACGCATCCGGAACAGTCCGTGCGAGAGGCCATGCTGGCGTTCCTGGGGTCGGCGCCGCGCGGATGTCTGCGCGAACACGCACCCGGCCACATCACCGCGTCGGCGGTGGTGTTCTCCCACGACGAGCGTGAGGTGCTGTTGACGCTGCACCCGCGGGTCGGCCGGTGGATCCAGCTGGGCGGTCACTGCGAGCCGGGGGACGAGACCGTCGTCGACGCCGCGTTGCGGGAGGCGACCGAGGAGTCCGGGATCGCCGGGCTGGAGGTCGAACCCGGCCTGTACGGCGCGCAGGCCCATCCGATCACCTGCTCGCTGGGGGTGCCGACCCGCCATCTGGATCTGCTGTTCAAGATCCGCGCTCCGCGCGGCGCGGTGCCGGTGCGCAGTGCGGAGTCGACGGATCTGCGGTGGTGGCCGGTCGACGCGCTCCCCGCCGATTCGGACGTGCTGTTGCGCTGATCCAGCTTTCACCGGCGGGACGGGTCGACGAACGAAATCCGTCCCGCCCGGCCGTCGCGCGGTCACAACGCGTTTACAAATCGGCAAAAATGTATAGACACCCGACAGGCATCGGCATATTGTCCACGGTAATGGTTACCCACATCACAGTAGATGTGGCAGCTGTATCGAATGGAGACGACGATGTCGACCGAAGCCGGAACCACCGACGGCCTGCTCGACTCGGGATGGCGTGACCGCAAGCGCTATATGTGGTTGTGGGGGTTGTTCGCCCCGACCGGACTGTTCATCATCGGCCTACCGCTGATCTGGGGACTCAACGAACTGGGCTGGCATACCCTTGCGAAGGTGCCGTTCTGGCTCGGCCCGATCCTGATCTATCTGGTCATTCCCGCTGCCGACCTGTTCTTCGGGGCCGACGGTGAGAATCCGCCGGACGAGGTCATGGAGTATCTGGAGAACGACCGGTACTACCGCTACCTCACCTATATCTACCTGCCGTTCCAGTACGCGTCGCTGGTCATGGCGTGCTATCTGATCACCGCGGACAATCTGAGCTGGCTCGGCATCGACGGCGGGCTCGCCGTCGTGGACAAGATCGGCCTGGCCCTGACGGTCGGAATGGTCGGCGGCATCGGGATCAACACCGCTCACGAACTCGGGCACAAGAAGGTGCATCTGGAACGCTGGCTGTCGCGCATCGCGCTGGCCCAGACGTTCTACGGCCACTTCTACATCGAGCACAATCGCGGGCATCACGTGCGGGTGGCCACGCCGGAGGATCCCGCGAGTTCCCGTGTGGGCGAGACGTTCTGGGCGTTCTGGCCGCGCACGGTCTGGGGCAGTCTGCGCTCCGCGTGGGGCCTCGAGCGGACCCGGCTGGAACGGCTCGGGAAGCGGCCGTGGAGTCTGCACAACGATGTGCTCAGCGCGTGGGCGATGTCGCTGGTGCTGTACGCGGCGCTGGTGGCCGGCTTCGGCATCGAGGTCCTGCCGTATCTGGTGCTGCAGGCGGTGGTCGGCTTCAGCCTGCTGGAGGCGGTCAATTATCTGGAGCACTACGGTCTGCTGCGGCAGCGCACGGCCCGCGGCCGGTACGAGCGGCCGACACCGCGGCACAGCTGGAACAGCGACCACCTCGTCACCAACATCTTCCTGTACCACCTGCAGCGGCACAGCGATCACCACGCCTACCCGACCCGCCGCTACCAGACCCTGCGCAGTTGGGACGGCGCGCCGAATCTGCCGAGCGGTTACGCCAGCATGATCCTGCTCGCCTACTTCCCGCCGCTGTGGCGGCGCGTGATGGACAAGCGCGTTCTGGCCCACTACGACGGCGATCTCACGCTGGCGAATGTTCAGCCGAGCAAGCGGGACAAGGTTCTCGCGCGTTACCAGGAGGCACGATGAGCGACAATCGCGCAGCGGCTCGTCGTGCCGACCGGGTGCGGGTGTCCCGCATGACACAGGAGGGATGATGGGGGCTTTTCGTTGCCCTGTCTGCGATTACGTGTACGACGAGGCGAAAGGCGCTCCGCGGGAAGGGTTTCCGGCGGGCACGCCGTGGGAGTCGGTGCCGGACGACTGGTGCTGCCCGGACTGCGGGGTGCGGGAGAAGATCGATTTCGAGGAGGCAGGGTGAGTGACAATCGCGGAGCGGCTCGCCGTGCCGACCGGGTGCGGGTGTCCCGCAAATTACAGGAGGCAGGGTGAGTCGGCCCTATCGGATTTTTCAGTGCATCCAGTGCGGTTTCGAATACGACGAGGAGCAGGGCTGGCCGGACGAGGGGATTGCGCCGGGAACGCGCTGGGAGGACATTCCGGACGACTGGACATGTCCGGACTGCGGCGCGGCCAAGGCCGACTTCTTCATGGTCGAGATCGAACGTTCGTGAGTCGTTTTGACTGCGGAATCGACCCGTGACACCGTCGCGGGTATGCCGCGTAACGGATCCCGGGTCCCGTATCAGGAGGCGGCGCGGACCCTGCTGCGCACGTCGGTCCTCGATGCGATGCGGGAACTGCTGATCGAGCGGGACTGGGCCAAGATCACGCTCGGCGACGTCGCGACGCGGGCGGGGGTGAGCCGCCAGACCCTGTACAACGAATTCGGCTCCCGGACGGGGCTGGCGCAGGCGTATGCGCTGCGGCTGGCAGACCAGCTGGTCGACCATGTCGGAACGGCCATCGAGGACAACGTGGGGGATGCGCGGGCGGCGTTCCGCGAAGGCCTGGCAAATTTCATCCTCGACAGTGCGGCCGATCCGCTGGTGCAGTCACTGGTGGTCGGTGAGGCCAAGCTGGATCTGCTGCGGTTGATCACCCTCGATGCCGGGCCGCTCATCGAACATGCCGCCCGCCGTTTGGGCGCGGCATTCGAAAACAGCTGGGTGGGGGCGTCGCCGGCGGAGGCGGATGTGCTCGCGCACGCCCTGGTGCGCATTGCCATCAGCTACATCCCGACCCCCGCCGCACTGCACCGCGACGCGCCGGAGGAGCTGAGCAGGTTGCTGTCGCCGTATGTGGAGGCGATTCTCGCCGCGCGGGACCGGACCGGCGGCCGGTAGCCCGAAATCGCCCTGTGACGGATAACGATTCGTCTCCGGGCCGGTTGGGGTGCCGGCCGACAACCGGGCGTGCGCTCGCCGGCCGGATCGAGTGGACTGGATGGGTACTGACCTGGGCACTCGCTGCGGAAACGATGGTTGCTGATGCGATGCGGCGCAGCTGGTTCCGGCCTCCGCTGTCTGTGACTTCGGGTCCGCCTGTGTAACGGTTACCACTTTGCGGGTTTGAACCGGGCGTAACGGCCTCGGAGCAGCTACATATTTACCTGGCAGGAGTCCAGGTTCATTCAAGTGGGGCAATAAGTGCAAACGGTCGGCAAACGCTCGGGTTCGGCTGATCCCAAGAAGCATCTGTGGATGTTGGGATTGATCGCTCCGGGCTGCGCATTGCTCCCTTCCCAGCTGGTCGCCCGGACCGGCATCGAAGCGTTCTGGTGGATCGGGCCGATCATCGTGCTGATCGTGATACCGCTGCTGGACTGGTTCGTCGGCGAGGACGGCACGAACCCGCGCGACGAGGATTACGAGCGGCTCTCCCACGACCGCTACTACCGGTGGTGCACCTATCTGTTCCTGCCCATCCAGCTGGCCGGGCTGGTGATCGCGGCCTACATGTGGTCGGGTGACGAACTCGACGTGGTGGACAAGCTCGGGCTGGCGGCGACGCTCGGTTTCGTCAGCGGTATCGGCATCAACGCCGCGCACGAGCTGGGGCATCGGGTGGAACGGCTGGAGCGGTGGCTGGCCAAGCTCGCACTGGCGCAGTCCGGATACGGGCATTTCTTCGTCGAACACAACAAGGGGCACCACGCGCGGGTGGCCACCCCGGACGATCCGGCCAGTGCCCGGATGGGCGAATCGCTGTGGATGTTCCTGCCGCGCAGCATCTTCGGCGGGCTGCGCTCGGCGATCCGGCTGGAACGCGAAAGGCTGCACCGCAAGGGCCTCGGCTGGTGGAACGTGCGCAACAACATCCTGCAGGCGTGGTCGATGACGGTGGTGCTCTACGGTGCGCTGCTGGCGGTGTTCGGTTTCGCCATGCTCCCGTATCTGCTGCTGCAGGCCGTGATCGGATTCGGGCTGCTGGAAACCGTGAACTACGTCGAGCACTACGGGTTGTTGCGCCGTCGCCTGCCCGGGGGGCGCTGGGCGCGCTGCTCGCCGGCCGACAGCTGGAACTCCGATCGGCTGGTCACCAACATCTTCCTGTTCCATCTGCAGCGCCACAGCGACCACCACGCCAATCCGGGCCGCCGCTATCAGACCCTGCGCAGCACCCAGGAGGCTCCGCAACTTCCGGCGGGTTACGCGACGATGATCCTGCTGGCCACCGTTCCGCCGCTGTGGCGGCGGGTCATGGATCCGAGGGTCGCCGCCCACTACGCGGGCGACCTCGGCAGAGCCAATATCGCGCCGCGTAAGCGGGAGCGCACCCTGGCCGTCTACCGGCTCGCCGGATAGCGGGTTCGGGTAGGACCGGGTTTCAGGCGGGGACGAGCTCGGTCCGTTCTGGGGGAGTCGCGGGGGCTTCGGCGGGTTCGTCATCGACCATGGTCGTCTCGTCGAAGGGGAGTTCGCGGTCGAGCACGGCGCGCAAGCGCACATCGTCGATGGTCTTGGTCCAGGTTCCCACCAGGACGGTGGCGACGGCGTTGCCGGAGAAGTTGGTGATGGCGCGGGCCTCGGACATGAACCGGTCGATCCCGACGATCAGGCCCACACCGTCGATCAGATCCGGGCGATGGCTCTGCAACCCGCCGGCCAGAGTGGCCAGACCCGCGCCGGTAACCCCGGCCGCGCCCTTGGAGGCGACGATCATGAACACCAGCAGGCCGATCTGCTGTCCCAGCGTCAGTGGCTTACCCATCGCGTCGGCGATGAACAGCGAGGACATCGTCAGGTAGATCGCGGTGCCGTCCAGGTTGAACGAATATCCGGTCGGCACCACGATGCCCACCGTCGAGCGTTCGACCCCCAGATGTTCCATCTTCGCGATCAACCGCGGCAACGCGGACTCCGAGGACGAGGTGGAGAAGATCAGGAGATACTCGCGGGCCAGGTAGCGAATCAGCTTGAAGATCGATACGCCCGAACTCACCCGCAGCAGCACGCCCAGCACGCCGAAGACGAAGACCAGGCAGGTCAGATAGAACGCGAGCATCAGTGCCGCAAGCTGTTTCACCGCATCCAGTCCGGTCGCCGCCACCACGTTCGCGATCGCGCCGAAGGCGCCGAGCGGTGCCAGCCACAGGATCATGGTCAGGATCTTGAACACCAGCTTCTGTGCCAGCCCCACCGCGCGCAGGATCGGTTCGCCCTGCTTGCCCATCGCCTGCACGGCGAAGCCGACCAGCAGCGCCACGAACAGGGTCTGCAGCACGCTGCCGGCGGTCAGCGACGAGAGCAGCGAGGTCGGAATGATGCTCTCCAGGAAGTGCCAGGTGCCACCGCTGCCTTCGGCCTGTTTCACGTAGCCGGCGGCAGCGCCGATGTGTTCGTGGACGTTCAGGCCGCTGCCCGGCTGCAGCAGGTTGCCGACGACGAGGCCGATCGTCAGCGCCACCGTCGACATGATCAGGAAGTAGCCGATCGACAGGCCGCCGATCTTGCCGACCCGTGCTGCCGCCCGCACCGACCCGATACCCAGCACGATCGTGCAGAAGATGACCGGGGAGATCATCATCTTGATCAGGTTGACGAACATGGTGCCCAGCTCGCCCACGGACTTTCCGAATGCGGGCGCCAGCCAGCCGACGAGTACGCCGGCCACGACCGCCACGATGACGGCGAGATAGAGCCAATGGGTACGGTCGCGACGGTGCGTCCGTGTCGAGTCGCTCATGAGATGTGCCTCCGGTGCTGCCCGATCTGTCCCTCGGGTTCGTACTGTGATGATGGGGGTGACCGTGACCTCGGTCACCATTACGTACGTTTCGTTCACGGGAGGACCGTTGCGGGCGAAAGGCCGGACCGCCGGACGTGGGCGGGGCATGACCCTGGCCGGCCAGGTCTTCGTGGTGCAGCTGGCGGTCCTGGTGGTGGTGATAGCGGTCGGATCGGCGCTGGCGGTGTGGGAGGTGCGCCGGGAACAGGACGATGCGACGGCTCGGCGGGTCACCGGCATCACGGTGGCCCTCGCGCAGGCGCCTTCCACGGCGGCCGCCGTGCGGACGCCGGATCCCACGGCCGTGCTGCAGCCGGTGACCGAACGGATCCGGCAGCGGACCGGGGTGGACTTCATCGTGGTGATGGCCCCCGACCGCACCCGGTACACCCATACCGATGTCAGCCGGATCGGACAGCCGTTCAGTGGCAACATCGATCGGGCGCTGGCCGGTGAGACGTTCACCGAGACCTACACCGGGACGCTGGGCCCGTCGATCCGGGCGGTCACACCCGTCGTCGACGACACCGGCCGGGTCGTCGCGCTGGTCTCGGCGGGCGTGACCCGGGCACGCATAGGCGATCAGGTGAGTGCGCAGCTGCCGCTGATCCTCGGGGCGGCCGGTGCCGGTCTGCTGCTGGCCGTCCTGGGCGCACTGCTGCTGCGCCGCCGGCTGCTGCGCCAAACCCAGGGACTGGGTCCGGCCGAACTGCGGACGCTCTACGAACATCACGACGCGGTGCTGCACTCCGTGCACGAGGGCCTGATCGTGTTCGACCGCGACGACGAGGCGGCGGCGGTGGTCAACGACGAGGCCAGACGCTTGCTCGAACTCCCGGACGGCCCGGTGCGACGCGCCGATCTGCCGGTCTCGCTGCGGCGCCTCGACGCGACCGTGATCCGCGACGAGATGCACGTGACAGCGGCGCGGGTGCTGGTGGTCAACCAGGACGTCGTCTCCTGGGCGGGGCGGCGTCTCGGCACCGTCCTCACCATCCGTGACCACACCGAATTGCGCGACATCATGGGTGAGTTGGACTCCGCGCGCGGTCTGGCGGAATCGCTGCGCGCACAGGCGCACGAGGCGGCCAACCGGTTGCATGCGGTGATCACCATGGTCGAGCTGGGCAATGTCGCCGGAGCCGTCGATTTCGCGACGGCCGAGCTACAGCTGTCCCAGGCGCTGATCGACCGCCTGACCGATGCGGTCCACGAGCCGATACTGGTGGCACTGCTGCTCGGCAAGGTCGACCGGGCCATCGAGCGCGGAGTGGAGCTGACCGTCGCCGACGACACCGCGCTGGAATCCGCCGCCCCGCTGACCCCGCAGGAAATGGTCACCCTGGTCGGGAACCTCGTCGACAACGCGGTGGACGCGGTGGCGCAGAATCCCGACGCGTGGGTCGAGGTGACGGTCCGCTCGGAGGCGTCGGCGCTGGTGGTCAGGGTCGCCGACAGCGGCCCGGGGATGTCGGAGGAGACCTTCGCCCGGGCGATGGAGCGGGGATATACGACCAAGGCCGAACATCACGGCCTCGGCCTGGCGCTGGTGTGGCGGCTGGTGACCCGATACGGTGGCTCGCTGCGGGCCGAGCGAAGCCCCGAATCCGCTGTCGTGGTGAGGATTCCGGTGCGATGACGGGCCAGCCGATCCGGGTGCTGATCGTGGAGGACGAACCGCGCATCGCCGAGGCGCATCACTCGTATGTCGCGCGGGTGGCGGGATTCGAGCCGGTGGGGGTGGCCGCCACCGGCCGCGACGCCATCCGGACGGCGACGCACGCCGCCGCCGCGGGAACTCCGATCGATCTGGTGCTGATGGATCTGGGACTGCCCGATATCGGCGGGCTCGAGGTGACCGCCGCCCTGGCCCGGCTGCGCCCGCGACCCGATGTCATCGCCATCACCTCGGCGCGCGACCTCGAGATGGTGCGTGCCGCGGTCGCGCACGGGATAGCGCTGTATCTGCTGAAACCGTTCACATTCGCGGCTTTCCGGGACAAACTCGAGCGCTACCTGGAATTCCGGGCCGCGCTGCCGGCCGATGATTCGACATTGACCCAGCACGACATCGATCGGGCATTGAGCGCGCTGCGTACCACCGATCCGAAGGCGTCCGCGCCGAAAGGCATTGCCCCGCAGACACTTCAGGAGATCTCCCGGGCGGTGCGCGAGACGCCGGCCGGGCTGTCGGCGACCGAAACCGGCCGCGCCGTGGGGGTTTCGCGGGTGACGGCATGGCGTTATCTGGAGCAGCTGGCGGCCGACGGCGTAGTGGAGCGCCGATCGGACTACGGCCGCGCCGGGCGTCCCCAGGTCCGATACGTCTGGCGCCGGTGATGTGCGGGCAGTGGTCCCGGGCGAGCACCGGCGCGGTCGGGACCGGAATTCGATCCGGCTCGGCGGCCGCACCCCGTCGGCGTACACCGAACGCGTGCGAGCGACTAGCCTGAGTTGTCGAACCGACATCCACCGAGAGGCTGATCCAGGCGCATGACGACCTCAGAACTTTCCGCTCAGACGAACCTGACTCCCGATGTCCGCAACGGCATCGACTACAAGGTGGCGGATCTGTCGCTGGCCGAGTTCGGCCGCAAGGAGATTCGACTGGCCGAACACGAGATGCCCGGTCTGATGGCGCTGCGCCGCGAGTACGCGGAGGTGCAGCCGCTGAAGGGTGCGCGCATCTCCGGTTCGCTGCACATGACGGTCCAGACCGCGGTGCTGATCGAGACCCTGGTCGAACTGGGTGCGCAGGTGCGCTGGGCCTCGTGCAACATCTTCTCCACCCAGGATCACGCGGCCGCCGCGGTCGTGGTGGGCCCGCACGGCACCGTCGACGAGCCCAAGGGCACCCCGGTCTTCGCCTGGAAGGGCGAGACCCTGGAGGAGTACTGGTGGGCGGCCGAGCAGATGCTGACCTGGCCGGGCGAGCCCGCCAACATGATCCTCGACGACGGTGGTGACGCCACCATGCTGGTGCTGCGCGGCGCCCAGTTCGAGAAGGCGGGGGTCGTCCCGCCCGAGGACGAGTCGCATTCGACCGAATACAAGGTGTTCCTCAACCTGCTGCGCGCGAGCCTGGCCGCCGACGCCGGCAAGTGGAGCGCGATCGCCGAATCGGTGCAGGGTGTCACCGAGGAGACCACGACCGGCGTGCTGCGGCTGTACCAGTTCGCCGCCGCCGGTGAGCTGACCTTCCCCGCGATCAACGTCAACGACTCGGTCACCAAGTCCAAGTTCGACAACAAGTACGGCACCCGCCATTCGCTGATCGACGGCATCAACCGCGGCACCGATGTGCTGATCGGCGGTAAGAAGGTGCTGATCTGCGGTTACGGCGATGTGGGCAAGGGCTGCGCGGAGTCGATGGCCGGCCAGGGCGCGCGCGTGCAGGTCACCGAGATCGACCCGATCAACGCGCTGCAGGCGCTGATGGACGGCTTCGACGTCGTCACCGTCGAGCGGGCGATCGCCGATGCCGACATCGTGATCACCTCGACCGGTAACAAGGACATCATCGGCCTGGACCACATGAAGGCGATGAAGAATCAGGCGATCCTGGGCAATATCGGCCACTTCGACAACGAGATCGATATGGCCGCGCTGGAGAACTCCGGGGCCACCAAGCTGAACATCAAGCCGCAGGTCGACCTGTGGACCTTCGATTCCGGCAAGTCGATCATCGTGCTGTCCGAGGGCCGGCTGCTGAACCTGGGCAACGCCACCGGCCACCCCTCGTTCGTGATGAGCAACAGCTTCTCCAACCAGGTCATCGCGCAGATCGAGCTGTGGACCAAGCCGGAGCAGTACGACAACGAGGTCTACCGCCTGCCGAAGGTGCTCGACGAGAAGGTCGCCCGCATCCACGTCGAGGCGCTGGGCGGCACCCTCACCAAGCTCACCAAGGACCAGGCCGAATACATCGGCGTGGACGTCGAGGGCCCGTTCAAGCCGGAGCACTACCGGTACTGAGTTCGGAAACGGTTGTCCCGCAGGAGCTTTCGCTTCGGCGGGACAACCGTCTCGTGCGCCGCGGCGCTCAGATCTGGCAGGTGGGGCTGGGGTGCAGCAACCAGCACAGCACCGAGCCCGGCTCGTTCGAACCGCTCGCCGACCCGGAACCGAGCGGCGTGTCGGCGATCGCGGTGTTCGCCTCCGGCCTCTGGGCTGTCGTCGCGGCGGCGCAGACGGTGCCCGGGGTGCATCCGTGGCTGATGTCGCCGAGCAGTTTCAACAGGTCGATGAGGCTGCTGCCGGCGCCGCCGTCGGTGGCCGAATCCGCACTTCCGGAGGCGCCCGCGACCGGGGCGGCCGGCTCGAGCGGGAGCGGTGCGGCCGCCGCGACACCGGCGGCGAGGCCCGCGGTGATCGCGAGAGTCGCTGCGGCGGTACGTAATACACGAGAGATGAGCATGGTCGCCTTCCTGTTTTCGGGACGTTTCCTTGATCCCGCGCGGCGTCGCGGCCGTTATCCGGTGCGGTGCCCCCAAAAGTAGCGTCTTCTGAAACGTCGACGTTTCCGATAACGCGCGGCGGGTGCGTGGAACAGGGCGGACGCAAAAGTTGTAACCTGCACGTTATGGGTGCACTCATCGCGGTAGAGGGCCTCGACGGCGCGGGTAAGCGGACGTTGATCGACGCCGTCGTCGCGGGCCTGCGCGACCGCGGTCTGCGCGTGGAGACGCTGGCCTTCCCGCGCTACGGCCGGTCGATCCACGCGGATCTCGCGGCCGAGGCCCTGCGCGGCCGGCACGGCGATGTGGCCGCATCCGTGAGCGCGATGGCGCTGCTGTTCGCCCTGGATCGCGCCGAGGCCCGCGACGAGTTGTCGAAACTATTGGTGGACAACGATATTGTGCTGCTCGATCGGTATGTCGCCTCCAATGTCGCCTACACCGCCGCGCGGGCCGGCGAGCAGGCGGACGGCGAAACGAGTTCGTGGGTAGCGGAATTGGAGTTCGGCCGGTTCGAACTGCCGGTCCCCGATATCCAGATACTGCTCGACGTGCCGACCGAGCTGGCGGTCGAACGCGCCCGGCGCCGAGGTGAACTCGACACGGCACGCGCGCTCGACGCCTACGAACGGGATATATCGCTGCAGGAACGTACGGCGGCGGTCTATCGTGTGTTGGCCGAATCGCGGTGGCACGGGCCCTGGTGGGTCCATGCGCCGCAGGACGATCCGGTCCGACTCACCGAACGACTGGCGGAAATGATTGGCCGATAGGGTGGCATGTGCGTCGGTAATGTAACCAGTGTTGGCGTGGTTGCCCGTTCCGAGCCGGAGAGATGACAACATAGTAATTATGAAGCCGAAGATTCTGGTCGTCGACGACGATATGGCGCTCGCCGAGATGCTCACGATCGTCTTGCGCGGCGAGGGTTTCGACCCCCATGTGGTCGGCGACGGCACGCAGGCGCTCACCGCGGTCCGGGAACTACGCCCGGATCTGGTGCTGCTCGACCTCATGCTTCCGGGCATGAACGGTATCGACGTGTGCCGGGTGCTGCGCGCCGATTCCGGTGTGCCGATCGTGATGTTGACGGCCAAGACCGACACGGTCGACGTCGTCCTGGGCTTGGAATCGGGTGCCGACGACTACATCGTCAAACCCTTCAAGCCGAAGGAGCTGGTCGCGCGGGTGCGGGCGCGGTTGCGCCGTACCGACGACGAGCCGGCCGAACTCCTGTCGATCGCCGACATCGTCATCGACGTACCGGCCCACAAGGTGACCCGCAGCGGTCAGCAGATATCGCTGACTCCGCTCGAATTCGATCTGCTGGTGGCACTGGCGCGCAAACCGCGGCAGGTGTTCACCCGTGAGGTGCTGCTCGAGCAGGTGTGGGGTTATCGGCACGCGGCCGACACCCGCCTGGTGAACGTGCACGTGCAGCGACTGCGGGCCAAGGTCGAGAAGGATCCCGAGAACCCTGAGATCGTGCTGACCGTTCGTGGCGTGGGCTACAAGGCCGGACCGCCGTGATCGCAGGCTCCAGAAGCCGCGTCGAGCGGCTGCTGGCAGCTGTGGTGGCCTGGTTCAAATCCGTCGGAGAATCGCTGGGCCACACGTGGCGGCGATCGTTGCAGTTGCGCGTGGTGGTCTCCACGCTCACTCTGTCGCTGATCGTCATCACGATCCTCGGTGTGGTGCTGACCAGTCAGATCACCGACCGCCTCCTGGACGCGAAAGTCAATGCGGCCGTTGAGGAGATGAGCCGCGCTCGCAATACCGTCGAGGCGCAGTTGACGGGCGTTTCCGATTCGAGCACTCAGGCGGTCCGGCTGCAGGACGCCGTGCGCGCACTGTCGACCGGCAGCAGTTCGTCCGCCGGCGGCGCCGGAACCTACAACGTCGCGCTTGCGATGGTGGGCGACGGCCAGCAGGAGGTGACCGCCGGGCCCATCTCGGAGGTGCCGGCCGAGTTGCGCCGGTTCGTCCAGCAGAACCAGGTGAGCTATCAGTTCGCGACGATCTCGGATCCGGACGGTTACCGCGGGCCGGCGCTGATCATCGGCAGCCCGAGCTCGGAGGTGCCGACACTCGAGGTTTATCTGATCTTCCCGCTCAACAACGAGCAGCGCAGCCTGAGCCTGATGCGCGGCACCATGCTGATCGGTGGCATCGTGCTGCTGCTGTTGCTGGCCGCGATCACCGCGCTGGTGGCCCGGCAGGTGGTGTTGCCGATCCGCTCGGCCGCCCGGATCGCCGGACGTTTCGCCGACGGCCGCCTCAAGGAGCGGATGCTGGTCCGGGGTGAGGACGATATGGCCAGACTCGCCATGTCGTTCAACGAGATGGCCGAAAGTCTGTCCAATCAGATCACTCAGCTCGAGGAATTCGGCAATCTGCAACGCCGCTTCACCTCCGATGTCAGCCACGAACTGCGAACTCCGCTCACGACGGTGCGCATGGCCGCCGACCTCATCCACGGATCCAGCGACGAACTCGATCCGGCGCTGGCCCGCAGTGCCGAACTGCTGGTGACCGAGCTGGACCGGTTCGAGGGTCTGCTCAACGACCTGCTCGAGATCAGCCGCCACGACGCGGGTGTGGCCGAATTGCAGATCGAATCGCTGGATGTGCGGATGTGCGCGCGGGCGGCGGTCTCCACGGTCCGGCATCTGGCCAAGGACGCCGGCTGCGAACTGGTGGTCGACCTGCCCGAGGAACCACTGGTCGCGGAGGTCGACCCGCGCCGCGTCGAACGCGTGCTGCGCAATCTGCTGGCCAACGCCATCGACCACAGCGAGGGCAAACCGGTCTTGATCCGCATGCGTGGTGACGTCGACGCCAACGCCGTCGCGATGGTGGTACGCGATCAGGGTGTCGGACTCCGGCCCGGTGAGGAGAAGCTGGTCTTCAATCGCTTCTGGCGGTCGGATCCCTCGCGGATGCGGCGCTCCGGCGGTACCGGCCTGGGTCTGTCGATCAGCGTCGAGGACGCCAATCTGCACGACGGCCGGCTCGAGGCCTGGGGCGAGCCCGGGGTGGGCGCGAGCTTCCGTCTCACTCTGCCACTGGTGCGCGGACGAAAACTCGGACCGAGCCCGCTGTCGCTGGAACCGCCCAAGCGGCGGCTGGCCGAGCTGCCGGCCGGGTCGGTGGAGGCGGCGGACGAGCTCGCGCAACCCGCGGACGGTGCGCTCGCCGACCCGGCGGATCCGGCCGCGAGCGGGGCACCGGCGGACGGGCCCGACGGTCACGCGGGTGTTGCCGGTACCGTCGAAGCGGATGCCGATGCCGAGCCGTCGGCGCGGACGACGCCGCCGGACGCGGACGCCTCGGAATCGCCGGACGGTGAACCGGCGGCCGAGCGGACCTCGCCGAAGCCGGCGGGTGAGAGCGCGGGCGGCTCGGACGACTCCGCACTCGCCGACAAAGAGGACATCAACCCATGAACCGCACCCGTCTGGCAACGCTGCTCGCCGCGCTGTTCAGCTGCGTGCTGGTCCTCGCCGGCTGCGCCAATCTGCCGGATTCCTCGGCGCCGCAGGCATTGGGAACGCTCAACCGTCAGCCGACGTCGACCGGCCCACATCCGCCCACCTCCGGGCGGGACCCGGATCTGTTGCTGCACGACTTCCTCGACGCCACTGCCGATCCGGCCGACCACCATCGAACGGCGCGGCAGTACTTGACGCCGGGGGCCGCGGAGGGGTGGGACGACAGCGCGCGCACCGTCATCGTCGACAAACCCGACACCCTTCGGGAGTCGAGGTCGGACGACTCCGCGACCTACCGCATTCGAGCGCGAAAACTGGGTGAGCTTGCCGCAGACGGGTCTTTCCGCGCCCAGGACAATACGTACGAGACCAGAATCGAGATGAGCAAGGTCGGCGACGAGTGGCGCATCAGCCAGGTGGAACCGGGCGTGGTAGTGGACAGCTCCGCGTTCTACAAGTCGTATCGTCGGTATCCGCTGTATTTCGCCAACAGCCCCGGGACCACCATGGTTCCCGAGTTGCGTTGGATCTCGAGCCCGAAGGATCAACTGACGCAGCGGCTGGTAGGACTGCTGGCCGCGGGCCCACAGCCGGCCCTGGCGCCGGCCGTGCGCAATATGCTCGCCCCGCCCGTCAGCGTGCGCGAAGGTATCACCAAAGCCAACGGCGAACCGGATAACGTCGGCGTCGGGCTGGGCGGGGTACGCATAGATTTCGCCGGTGCCTCGGCTCTCGATGCGCACGGTAAGGAAATGCTGGCAGCCCAGGTGGTACTGACCCTGGCAGGGGCGGATATCCCCGGCCCCTACGTGTTACTCGCAGACGGCAAGCCGCTGGACGACCGGTACGCAGGCGTGGGCTGGTCGTTGGACGACGTCAGTGCAATGAACCCGACAACTCCCACAGGAGATCGGGCCAACCTCCATGCGTTGCGGGATGGCTCGCTGGTTGCCGTGGATGTGTCCAAGGGGCAGATCGTCCGTATGCCCGGATACTTCGGTGCCGCCCGAAATCTGCAGTCGGTCGGATTGTCGGAAGACGGAAAGTTGATCGCCGCGGTCGCCGAGAGCGGCGAGCCTGCGCCCGCGCCGAAGCACACCCTCATCATCGGCAGCTATGACGGCGCTTCCACATTCTCGGTCGTCCAGGGCGAGACCATCACGCGGCCGTCATGGACCTCCAATGGTGAGGCCGCGTGGGCGGTGGTCGACGGAACTCGGGTGATCCGAGTTGCGCACGATCGCGGCACCGGCAACGTATCGATGCAGGACATCGATACGTCGATGCTGACTTCGGGTGAGGCGAACAGCACCGACCCGGTGCCCCGTCTCCCGATCACCGATCTCAGTATCTCCCGCGACGGAACGCGTGCAGCGATCATCGCCGGAGGCAAGGTTTACCTCGCTGTCGTGATTCAGCATCCGGATGGCAAGTTCGCACTGGTGTCGCCCAGGCCGGTGGCGGTCGATCTGAGCACAACGGCCGTATCCATCGACTGGTCCACTCCTGATTCTCTCGTTCTGGCACGAGAAGGAGACGTGAACCCGGTGGAGTCGGTCTTCATCGATGGTTCGGAGCTGACGCCACTGTCCAGTCAGAACCTGACTCCACCTGTGCGCGTGGTGAGTGCTGCCCCCGGTATTCTTTACGCCGCCGATTCACGTGCGGTAATGCAACTGCAGTCGACAGGACCGTCGGCGGACCGGTTTTGGCGTGAGACGCCGGGGCTCGGTGCGAACACGGTGCCGGTTCTGCCGGACTGAACAATCGATCCGCGCCATAAACCCGTTGTGCTCCAAAGGATCTCGAAGTAGTGTCGGCTGCGGCCCGACGAGTTCGTCGAGCTCGGGGGTTTGTTCAGGGAGGGATTCGAATGTTCCGCAAATTGTCTGTCGCCGCAACATCTGCACTTGCCGTTGCCGTTGTCGGCATCGGGGTCGCGCACGCCGCTGACCTGCCCACTCCGGAGGGGACAGTGTTCACGGGCGAATATGCGCAATATGACTGCGCCAGGGCGTTGGAGCAGGACCTCAACGCGCTCAATGGGGCGGCGCAGGGTACTTGTGACCCCGACGGGTCAGGTGGGTGGGTGCTGCACATCGGCACACACTGACGGCGGGAACTCCGGTCCGTCCAGCAACTAGCGCGCGGCCTGGGCATCCGGTTCCGGACAATCCGGAACGGGATGCCCAGGCTGTTCGTCGGTTCGGGGCCAATTGAACCTTTCCCCGCGCGCTACCTGTCGGTGGCCTCGGCCAGACTGGGCCGATGCGGACGCTGCTGGATTTGGTCCTGCCGCAGTACTGCGGGGGATGTGGATCGGCCGGAATCGGATGGTGCGGGGAATGTGCCGCGACACTGAGCGCGGAGCCCATGCGGGTATGGCCGCGCACCGATCCGGGGGTGCCGTGCTGGGCGTTGAGTGGATACGCGGGTCCGGCCCGGCGCGCCGTGGTGGCGGCCAAGGAATCGGGCCGCCGGGATCTGATCGCACCGCTGGGCCGGGCCCTGGCCCGCGGTATCGGCCTGCTGCGGGCTCCCGGCCGCCCGCTGATTCTGGTTCCGGCGCCGAGCCGCCGGGTCGCGGCCCGGCGTCGTGGGGGCGATCCGGTCCTGCGGACGGCGCGCGTCGCGACCGGTTGGCTGTCCGATTGCCATCTCGCACCCGTGCTGTGGGCGCGTGGTGAGGTGCGCGACTCCGTCGGACTGAGCGCGCGAGCGCGCCGGGACAATCTGGCGGGCCGGATCGTCTGCCGCATCGGTGCGACGTCGGTCCTGCGGACCCTCGCGGCTGCCGACATCGTACTGGTAGACGATGTTCTCACCACGGGCGCGACCGCGGCCGAATCGGTGCGGGTTCTGGCTCTGGCCGGGGTGAACGTGCGGGCCGTGATGGTGACATGCGCCGCGTGAGTGGGAGAAATTTGCGTGAACAGTGGCGGACGGATCGTTGGCGTAATAGCGTTGCTGACAGAGCGATCTGACACCCGAACCCAGAGTTTGGAGGTGGCGACTCGGACGACTTCGTACCGAGCATTCCGGCATGAGTGGCGGGCCACGGGTGGCAGTCTGCAAGCCCTTTCCGAATCCCGCGCAACCTCTCTTCGGCCGGCTCGGTGCGGTTGCTAACCCGCCGCACATGGAGTTGTGCGGCCAGATCCGGGAGGTACGCGTGACGACTTCACGACCTTCAGTGAAAGAAGCAGATCCCTCGACCGGTACGGGCACCCAGCTGGGTTCCGGTGAACTGAACGGAGCCGAACAGCCTATTTCGGATGTGCCCCGGACGCCCGATGCGGACGTCGTGGTCAAGGGACGTAACGTCGAGGTACCCGATCATTTCCGCATTCACGTCGCGGACCGACTCTCCCGTCTGGAACGTTTCGACCCGTCGATATACCTCTTCGATGTCGAGCTGTTCCATGAACGAAACCGCCGCCAGCGCAAGAACTGTCAGCGTGTCGAGATCACCGTGCGCGGCAAGGGCCCGGTGGTCCGGGCCGAAGCCTCCGCCGACAGTTTCTACGGCGCACTGGAATCCGCGGTGGTCAAACTCGAGGCCCGATTGCGGCGCAGTAAGGATCGCCGCCGGGTGCACTACGGCGAGAAGACACCCGTATCCGTCGCGGAGGCGACAGCCGCGCTGGTCGAGGACACCCTGCCCGCCGGCGCCGACGGATCCGAGCCGGCCGACCGCGCCGACACCGAATCGAGCGAGTACGCCGGGCCGGGGCATATCGTGCGCACCAAGGTCCATTCCGCGACTCCGATGTCGGTGGACGACGCGCTGTATCAGATGGAACTCGTCGGCCACGATTTCTTTCTCTTCCACGACCGCGAGACCGACCGACCGTCGGTGGTCTATCGCCGCCACGCCTTCGACTACGGGTTGATCAGGCTGACATAACGAGTTTTCGGGAGCTGGACGGCCGGGGCCGAGACGCCCCGGCCGTTCGTCGTTCACCGGGCCGGCGAGATTACCGTGACATTTTGTATCGGCATCTTGCTCGCCCTACTGTAAAGGCATGGCCACCAAGCGTTCTCGCCGCGCCGTCATCGTCGCCGGTGCTCGTACCCCGTTCCTGCGCGCGTTCACCGACTACACGCGGATGGACACCTTCGATCTGGGTGTCCTGGCGGTGGGCGGGCTGCTCGAGCGGACCGGACTGCCGAAGAATCAGGTGCAGGCGATGGTGTGGGGCGGGGTGATCCTGCCGAGTGCGGCGCCCAACGTCGCGCGGGAGATCGCCCTGGATCTGGGGCTCGACCACGGTTGCGAGGGCTACACGGTCACCCGTGCGTGTGCCTCCGGACTGCAGGCGGTGACCGCGGCGGCGGCCGCCATCGAACGCGGGGAATGCGACATCATGGTCGCCGGCGGCAGCGATTCCACCAGTAATGCCGAGGTGAAGCTGCCGCAGAAGATGGTGCACGCGGCCGCGCCGCTGGCCCTGGGCAAGCCGAAGCCGAAGGACTATCTGTCCGCGGTGGCGCAGCTGGCGCCGTTCACGGATCTGCTGCCGCGCCGGCCGAAGATCGCCGAGCGCACCACCGGCGAGGTGATGGGGGAGTCGGCGGAGAAGATGGCCCGCATCAACGGCATCACACGGGAACAGCAGGACGCCTTCGCCGCCCGCTCGCATCATCGCGCGGCGGCGGCGATCGAATCCGGCCGGTTCGACCGGGAGGTGCTCGCGGTCGCCACGCCGGACGGGAAGACGGTCACTCGCGACGGACTCGTGCGCGCGAACACCGGTGTCGAGAAGCTGGCGACCCTCGCCCCGGTCTTCGAGCGCGACGGCACGGTGACGGCGGGCAACGCCAGCCCGCTCACCGACGGCGCGGCCGCGGTGCTGCTGATGAGCGAGGAGAAGGCGCGCGCCCTGGGCTTCGAACCGCTGGCGGCCTTCCGGTCCTGGAGTTTCGTCAGCGTCGACCCGTCCGATCAGGTGCTGATCGGTCCGGCCATCTCCATGCCGCGGGCGCTCGACAAGGCAGGGCTGGCCCTGTCGGACATCGATGTCGTCGATATCCACGAGGCCTTCGCCGCCCAGACCCTCTCGGTGGTGTCGGCCCTGGGCAGCGACGCGTGGGCCAAATCCCGGCTGGACCGCGACAGTGCCGTCGGCGAGATCGACCCGGACATCCTCAATGTGCACGGCGGTTCGATCGCGATCGGCCACCCCTTCGGCGCCACCGGTGCGCGCATGGTGACGACCATGGCCAACGAGCTGGCACTCACCGGGAAGAGCACTGCGCTGCTGGGCATTTGCGCCGCGGGAGGGCATGGCGCGTCCGCGGTCCTCGAACGGGTGTAGGCAGGGCGCTAGTACCGCTCCCAGTGGATCGCGTCGTCGAGTGGACGCCGGTCGCGCCAGCCGAACCGTTCCAGATCCGGCGTGTGCTGGAATTCGTGCACCGGGCCGATGCACAGCCACGCGACGGGACGAATGCCGGCGGGCAGCTCGATCAAGTCGGTGAGGAACGGTGCGTCGTAAAAACTCACCCAGCCGACGCCCACCCCTTCGGCGGTCGCGGCCAGCCACAGGTTCTGGATCGCGAGAACCGTGGAGTACAAACCGGTTTCGGGGACCGTCGCGCGACCGAGGATCTGCGGGCCGCCGCGACTGTCGTCGTGGGTGACGACTATCCCGGTGCCGCTCTCGGTAATGCCCTCGATCTTGATCGGCTCGAAGGTGCGGGCCCGCTCCGGTGGCAGCGAATCGCGGAATTCGACGCGCTTCTCGGCGACGTGTGCGGCGAAGCGCGCCAATGTCGCCGGGTCACGCACGACGACGAAATCCCACGGCTGCGAATTGCCGACGCTGGGTGCGCGATGGGCCGCGTCGAGGATTCGGAGCAGGGTCGCATCGTCGACGAGATCGCCGGTGAATTCGGCACGCACATCGCGGCGCCGCCGGATCACGTCGTAGATGCTGGATTCTTGCGTTGACACCGGTTCAGTCAATCAGGCCCGGACGCGGGCAGACGAAAGGGGCTCCCCGGATGTCGAATCCGGAGAGCCCCTTCTGTTCGGTGATCGCTAGGCGGCCGAGCCGACCGTCTGCCGGCGTTCCGCCACCCGGCGCTTGCCTTCCTTCAGCGCGGTGCGCAATCCGCGCCGGCGCCCCGTCACAGGATCGACCGTGCCGATGCCGCCGAATGCGCGCTCGGACTTGGTCTCGGGAGCGTCGTCGGTGCCGCGGCGCAGATATTTGTTGGGCAGCGACAGCTTGATGATGGTGCGCCACGATTTCGCGTACTGCACCGGCATCGAGCCGCTGGTGTAGGGCAGGTCGTATTTGTCGCACAATTCCCGCACGCGCACCGAGATGGCCCGCAGCCGGTTGCTCGGCAGGTCCGGGAACAGGTGGTGCTCGATCTGATGGGAGAGGTTGCCGGTCATGAAATGCATGACCGCGCCGCCGGTGATATTGGCGCTGCCCAGCATCTGGCGCAGGTACCACTCGCCCTGCGTTTCGTTGTAGACATCGCCCTTGGTGAACTTCTCCGCACCGTCGGGGAAGTGGCCGCAGAAGATCACCGCGTTGGTCCACACATTGCGGACGATATTGGCGGTGATATTGGCCGTCAGCGTGGACAGGAAGGCCGGTCCGGTCAGCAGCGGGAAGATCACATAATCCTTGGCCGCCTGCTTGCCGATCTTCTTCAGCACGACCTTGCGGTCCTGCTCGAATTGCCGGCGTTCCGGCGAATCGGCCGGCCACTTCTTCTTCGCGACCTTGCCCAGCTCCAAATGCTGGATGGCCACGCCGTATTCGAAGAACATCTGCAGCAGCAGGTTGTAGATCGGCTGTCCGAGATAGAACGGCGTCCACCGCTGATCGCGCGTCACGCGCAGCAGGCCGTAGCCGATGTCGTCATCCATACCCAGCACGTTGGTGTACTTGTGGTGCAGGTAGTTGTGCGTGATCTTCCAGTGTTCCGACGGTCCGGCGTTGTCCCACTCCCAGTTGGAGGAGTGGATTTCCGGATCGTTCATCCAGTCCCACTGCCCGTGCATGACGTTGTGGCCGATCTCCATGTTCTCGATGATCTTGGCGGCCGACAACATCGCCGTGCCGGCCAGCCAGGCCGGCGGCAGGAAACTGGCGAACAGCGTGGCGCGGCCCCCGATTTCAAGGGCGCGCTGCAAACGGATCACGTTACGGATGTAGCGGGCGTCGTTCTCGCCTCGGGAGGCCTCGATTTCGCGACGGATCGCATCCAGCTCCGCGCCGATCGCTTCTACATCCTCTGGAGTGAGGTGGGCGTATTCCTTGACATCCGAGATCGCCATGCTGGTTACACTACCGTAGGTTACGGTCCCGTAGGTTGTCTCCGGATCGGATTACAACTGTGGCGTATACCGCATTGTGATCGTGACCGATATGGCTTAGGTTAGTCGCCTTCGCTGTTGCCGCAACCGGACGCGAACGGTCGCTCGTCCCCGCAGTCCGCGGCGCCGGAGTATCTGCTTCTCGGCCCGAGCCTTTTCCTGCAGAGCGAGCTTGGCTTCGCGCAGCGCCTCCTTTTCCTGCCGTGCCTTCTCGCGCAGTGCGGCCTTGGCTTCCACCATTGCCGACCGCAATCCCTGCCGCCTTCCGGTGAGCGGGTCGACGCCGGACCGCGGCTCTTCGGTACCGGCCGTCAACGGTCGGGTCAGCAGCGAGAATTTGCGTTCCGACGACGTCTCCGGGGCGTCGTCCGCGGTCCGGCGCAGGAATCGGTCGGGCAGCGCCAGTTTGTGAATCGTGCGGAACGCCAGCGCATATTGTTTGCCCAGCGATCCCGTGGTGTACGGCAGGTCGTATTTGTCGCAGAGTTGGCGGACCTGTTCGGCGATCTCCGGATACCGATTGCTCGGAATGTCCGGAAAGAGGTGATGCTCGATCTGGTAGCACAGATTGCCGCTCATGAACGCCATCGCCGGGCCGGCCTGGAAGTTGGCACTGCCCAGCATCTGCCGCAGATACCATTCCGCCCGGGTTTCCTCCGCGAACTGCTCCTGGGTGAATTTCTCGGCGCCGTCCGGGAAATGCCCGCAGAAGATCACCGCGTACGCCCACAGATTGCGGATCAGGTTGGCCGTCGCGTTGGCCTTCAGCGTCGCCTTCCAGCCCGGACCGCTCAGCAGCGGAAAGACCACGAAGTCCTTGGCGACCTGGCGGCCGGCCTTGCGCAGGAACTGCCGGTTGGGTTCGGACAGCAGGTCGCTGCGCGGAACTCCGGTCTGCAGTTTCTCGATCTTCAGATCGTGCAGGGCGATACCCCACTCGAAGAGCGCGGCCAGGATCAGATTCGCCACCGGCTGGGCGAGATTGATCGGCTTCCACTCTTCGTCGCGGGTCATGCGCAGGATGCCGAAGCCCACGTCGTCGTCCATGCCGACGATGTTGGTGTAGGTGTGGTGCGAGAAGTTGTGCGCCCGTTTCCACTGCCCGGAGGTGCCGGTCATATCCCACTCCCAGCTGGTGGAGTGGATCTCCGGGTCGTTCATCCAGTCCCATTGCCCGTGGCTGACGTTGTGCCCGAGCTCCATATTCTCGATGATCTTGGCCACCGACAACATCGCGGTGCCCGCGACCCAGGCCCATTTGTTGCGACCGGCGAACAGGACCGCGCGGCCGGCGGCCTCGAGCGTGCGCTGGGCGCGGATGGTGCGCCGGATGTAGGCGGCGTCGCGCTCACCCAGCGATTGCTCGACCGTGCGACGGATGGTGTCGAGTTCCTGCCCCAGTGTGTCGATATCGGCAGCCGTCAGATGCGAATACGCCTTGATGTCGGTGATGGCCACGGTCCTGCAATGCCTCCGCTTCGCTCCGGCGGTGTCGAATGAATGCCTCTGCATCGCGTCGGCGGACCGGTATCGGATTGCCTCCGCTGCGCTTCGATGGACTGCCTCCCCCGCGCTTCGGCGGCATGGGCTCCGCTGCGCTTCGGTGGGAGGTCTCGGTCTTGTCCTTTTCAGAGTATCGGTAACCGGTGGTGATCGCTCGCGCCGCCGCGGGGCGAACGGGTGAACACCACCGGAACGCGACTCACACGTCCAGGGTGCAGTCGCCGGCCGCGGCCGAGATGCAGGTCTGGACCTTCTCCCCGGCCTGGTGTTCGGCGCCGTTGCGCAGATCGCGCACATGTCCGTCGGTCAGGGTGACCACGCAGGTCTGGCAGATACCCATCCGGCAGCCGAACGGCATCTGCACGCCCGCGGCCTCACCGGCCTCGAGCAGGCTGGTGGCGCCGTCGACCTCGGCGCTGCGATCGGTGCGGGCGAAGGTGACCGTGCCGCCCTCGCCGACCGCCGAACGTTCCACCTCGAACCGCTCGACATGCAGCTTGTCGCTGATACCCGCTGCGGCCCAATGCTTCTCGACATCGTTGAGCAGACCGGCCGGACCGCAGGCCCAGGTCTCGCGCTCGCGCCAGTCCGGGAACCGGCTGTCGAGATCGGCCAGATCGAATTTGCCCTGCTCGCCGGTGAGGTGGATATGCGCGGTGAAGCCGGGATGCTTGTCGTGCAGCGCCCGCAGTTCCGCGCCGAACATGACGTCCTCGGCGGTCCGGGCGGAGTGGATGTGCACGATGTCGTCCATCGCGTCGCCGTCGGTGCGGTCGGCGGCGCGGCGGTCCATGGTCCGCAGCATCGCCATCACCGGGGTGATGCCGCTGCCGGCGGTGATGAACAACACCTTTGCCGGCGGCGGCTCCGGCAGGACGAACCCGCCCTGCGGCGCGGCCAGGCGAACCACCGTGCCCTGCGGCACGCCGTTGACCAGATGGCTGGACAGGAAGCCCTCCGGCATCGCCTTCACCGCGATCGAGATCACTCGTTCGGCGCGGTTGCCCCGATGGGTCCAGTCCGGCGGGCAGGTCAGCGAATACGACCGCCAGTGCCAGCGCCCGTCGACCAGGACACCGATGCCGATGTACTGACCGGGGGTGAAGGTGAAATCGAAACCCCAGCCCGGCTTGATCACCAGGGTCACCGAATCGGCGGTCTCCTTGCGGACCTCGATGATCCGTCCGCGCAGTTCCCGCGCCGACCACAGCGGATTCACCAGATGCAGATAGTCATCGGGCAGCAGCGGGGTGGTGATGCGGGCCGCCGCGCCGCGCAGCGCGTCCAGGCGCGTCCGCCCGGCCATCTTCGCGTCGGCGACCGGGGCCTCGAGCCATGCCCGCAGGCCTTGTACCGATTTCGACACCATCGTGCGAATGCTCATTTCCTGTGATCACGCGCCTGCGGCGCACCCTTCGAGCCAAGGTTACGGCATCGTAGGTTAGCGGGCGGATCAGAGGAGGTCGAGCAGGAACGGCAACTCCTGTGCCGCGTACCAAGCCAGCTGGTGATCCTCCGCGTCGCCCAGCACGAATTCCGCGTCCGGATCGCCCAGATCGGCCGCGTCGACGACGTCGACGGCCTTCGCGACCTGCGGTTCGGCCTCGGCCAGATCGACGTGCACCGAGGCGATGCGCTTGTAGGTGATCGGCCCGGACAGCCGGACCACCGCATCGTCGAGATCCGGGCGCAGGGTCGTGCCCGTCACATCGGCGGCGATCACGGCGCGGCGGTAGACGGGGGCCGAATACGACGATCCGGTGTCTTCGGCGGCGTCCGGATCGGTTCCGTCCTCCGGTTCGGCATCGCCGTCGTCGGCGTGCAGCAGGGCGGATTCGCGTTCCTCGGCGAGCAGTCGCAGCGATGCGCGCGCCGCCTCGCCCATCGCCACCTCGGCCAGTTCCTCGTCGTCGCCGGAGGCGTACGCCTCGCGCAATGCGGGGGTGACCGCGAAGGCGGTGTCGTTCACCGCGCGAATTTCGCGCTGCGCCACCAGCTCTCGGAGCATGGCGATGGTGGCCGGGACATAGACGCGTAGCTTGCCCTGATCAGACGCAGGCACCGAGCATCTCCTCCATGGATTCGCGCACCGCCGCCGCCAGTACGGCGATATCGGCCATCGCCTCGCGGTCGGCATTGAGACCGTAGAACACACGTCCGTCGTAGGACGTGATTCCGATGCTCGACGCCTGATTGCGCAGCAACGGCGATACCGGATACATCTCCAGCATCCGTGCGCCGCCGATATACATCGGCCGCTGCGGACCCGGGGCGTTGGTGATCACCAAGTTGAATGTGTGTTCTGCGAACGTACTCGCCGCCCGCACGCTCATCGCGTGCAGGCTGGCCGGGGCGAAGCCGGCCATGTGAACCAGGGTGCGCGCCCGCACGGCGCGCCGATGCCGGGCATTCTCGGCCGTGGCATGCGAGATGTGCGACAGCCGCATCACCGGATTCTGCTCTCCCACCGGCAGATCGATCAGGAACGAGGAGACCTCGCTGGCCGGGCTCACGTCGTCGGGTGACCCGTCGACGTAGACCGACATCGGTACCACCGCGCGCAGCACCGCCGATCCGACCAGCACCTCACCGCGCGATTGCAGGAATATCCGCAGCGCGCCGGTCACCACGGCCAGGATGGCGTCGTTGATGGAGCAGCCGAAATGTCTTCGAATGCGGCGATAGTCCTCGAGGTCGGTCCGTGCGATGTCGAACCGGCGGCACCGCGAGATCGAGGTGTTGAAGGGGCTGTCGGGCGCCGTCCGCCCGGCCGCGCGCACCCGGTCGACCGCGGCGTCGACCGCCTTGCCCGCGGCCGCCACCACCGCCGACGCGTTGGCGCCGGCATCGCGCACGACTTCCCATGCCGTCCCGGGCTGGGTCGCTATTTCGGCCAGTGACATGCCCAGCAGTTCCATGTCGCCGGGTTCGCGGTGGGCCACCCAGGTATCGGGTGCGACCACCCGCGGCGAGGGCCCCGAGTCCAGGATGACGTGGCCGATTTCGAGCGCGGTCTCACCGTCCACGAGCGCCGAATGGGTTTTGGTGAAGATGGCGCAGCGGTCCTCGGACAGGCCTTCGATCAGGTACATCTCCCACAGCGGCCGGCTCGGGTCGAGCGGTCGCGACGACAGCCGCCCGACCAGTTCGTAGAGCTGTTCGTCGGAGCCGGGAGCCGGCAGCGCCGAACGCCGCACGTGATAGGTGAGATCGAAGCGGCTGTCCTCGACCCAGACCGGGCGCCCCACCTTGAACGGGACCTCACGGACCTTGCGGCGGTAGCGCGGCACCATCGACAACCGGCTGTCGACCAGGTCCAGCAGCGTCTGGTAGTCCACGCACGGAGATCCGTCGCCGGGGTCCTCGGGGGCGACGCGCACGATCGCGAGAGAGCCGATGTGCATGGGATTGCTGCTCGACTCGAGCCGGAAGAACGACGCGTCCTGCGGCGTCAGTCTCGTGATCACGCTGTCCGAGCTCCTCTCCGTTGCCGCTCTCCATTGTGGAGTGACACAAACCTTGCGCGCGTGACTGTGTGGGACTTGTCGCGTCGGCGTCGGAATTCCGCCGTCGTCGACGCCGCGCATGGCATGCTGGGTCGATCCGTGCCCAAGCATGCCGACCAGGGGGAGTGTCGAATGCTCGAGTCTTCTGCAAGCCCGGTATACACCCGTCGCGCCCGCCGCGCGCCGGTATTCGAACCGCCGTTGGATCCGAGGAGTTCCGGTGGCGCGACTGCGGGAAAGTCGCTCGATCGGGGGACGGCCGCGCACGTTGTGCCGCGACTGCGGACCCCGCGCCGGTCCGCGCACGACGGCCGCTCGCCGGGCTCCGGCGCGGGTGTGCCGGTGTCGTCCGACATGTGCGGCGGCAACGAAATCGGCCCGGCCGCAGCGCAGTTCGCGGAGCGGTCGCTGCGCCTGGTGCTCGAGGTCATCGACGGGCGGCGTCCGCTCGGGCAGTTGCGTCCGGTGGTGGAGCCGACCGTGCTGGCCGCCGTCGAAACGCTCGCCCGCACCGCCGCCGCGGAGCGCCGCCTCGGTACGGCGGTGCTCGTCACCGTGAAGCTCGCCGAGGTCACCGCGAGTGCTGCGGAGGTGTGCGGCGGATACGAGCGGGGGCAGCGCCGTTTCGCCGTCGCCGCGCGGCTGGTGCTGCGCCGCGGGCGTTGGCGGATGAGTGCCCTGCGCATGCGGTGATCGCGGGCGCATGTCGTGCCCAAGTGTGATCGATCACTGCCGGGCCCCGATGGGCCGCTGCTGTCCGTGGATGTTCTGACGCGGCGGCGCCTACGATGGAGGCCGCATTACCATGGACGATGCCGCTTATCCGCGCGCCGGGAATTTCGCCCATACGATGTGGCGGGGGCTTCGGTATGCCGCGAGTAGTGCGGTGTGCCGAAGATGTAGCACTGCAAGACGACAACATCGACCAGAGGACTGACGAGACCCGTGCCTGCGCTGACACTGACGAGGTTGCTACGTTTTGGTGAGGGTCGCACCGTCAAGCGGCTCGCGCATCTGGCCGACGAAGTTCTCAGTCTGGAAGACGAGTACGCCGATCTCACCGACGCGGAACTGCGGGCCAAGACCGACGAATTCAAACAGCGCTACATCGACGGCGAATCCCTGGACGAGTTGCTGCTCGAGGCTTTCGCCGCCGCGCGCGAGGCCTCCTGGCGCGTGCTGAATCAGAAGCATTACAAGGTGCAGGTGATGGGTGGCGCGGCCCTGCACATCGGCAATGTCGCCGAGATGAAAACCGGTGAAGGTAAGACGCTCACCTCGGTGCTGCCCGCCTATCTCAACGCGATCAGCGGCGACGGCGTCCACATCGTCACCACCAACGACTACCTGGCCCGTCGTGACTCCGAGTGGATGGGCCGCGTGCACCGTTTCCTCGGCCTGCAGGTCGGCGCGATCCTGTCCGGGATGAGCCCCGCCGAGCGGCGTGCGGCCTACAGCGCCGACATCACCTACGGCACGAACAACGAATTCGGCTTCGATTATCTGCGCGACAACATGACCCATTCGCTGGACGATCTGGTCCAGCGCGGGCACAACTTCGCCGTGGTCGACGAGGTCGACTCGATTCTGATCGACGAGGCCCGGACGCCACTGATCATTTCCGGCCCGGCCGACGCGTCGAGTAAGTGGTATGCCGAATTCGCCCGTATTGCACCGCTTTTGAAGAAGGATGTGCACTACGAGGTCGACATCAAGAAGCGCACCATCGGCGTGCACGAGGCCGGTGTCGAATTCGTCGAGGATCAGCTCGGTATCGACAATCTGTACGAGGCCGCCAACTCGCCGCTGGTCAGCTATCTGAACAACGCGATCAAGGCCAAGGAACTCTACGTTCGCGACAAGGATTACATCGTCCGCAACGGCGAGGTCATCATCGTCGACGAATTCACCGGCCGCATTCTGGTCGGCCGTCGCTACAACGAGGGCATGCACCAGGCCATCGAGGCCAAAGAGGGCGTGGAGATCCAGCCGGAAAATCAGACGCTGGCCACCATCACCCTGCAGAACTATTTCCGCCTGTACGACAAATTGTCCGGTATGACCGGTACCGCCGAAACCGAGGCGGCCGAGCTCCATCAGACCTACGGCCTCGGTGTCGTGCCGATCCCCACCAACAAGCCGATGATCCGCATGGATCAGGCGGACCTGATCTACAAGACCGAGGAATCGAAATTCGCCGCGGTCGCCGACGACATCGCCGAGCGGCACGAGAAGAACCAGCCGGTGCTGATCGGTACCACCTCGGTGGAGCGGTCGGAGTACCTGTCGAAGCTGCTCACCAAGCGCGGCATTCCGCACAACGTGCTGAACGCGAAGTTCCACGAACAGGAAGCGCAGATCATCGCCGAGGCCGGCCGACCGGGCGCGGTCACCGTGGCGACGAATATGGCCGGTCGTGGTACCGACATCGTTCTCGGCGGTAACCCCGACATCATCACCGATACGCTGCTGCGCCGGCAGGGCCTGGATCCGGTCGAGACGCCGGACGACTACGAGGCCAACTGGCTGCCCGCGCTGGAGCAGGTCAAGCGGCAGGTCGAAGACGACGCCGATCTGGTGCGCGACGCCGGCGGCCTCTACGTGCTGGGCACCGAGCGGCACGAGTCGCGGCGTATCGACAACCAGCTGCGCGGTCGTGCCGGCCGCCAGGGTGACCCGGGCGAGTCGCGCTTCTACCTCTCGCTCGGCGACGAGCTGATGCGGCGCTTCAACGGTGCGGCCCTGGAGTCGATCATGACCCGGCTGAACCTGCCCGACGACGTGCCGATCGAGGCCAAGATGGTCTCGCGGGCGATCAAGAGCGCCCAGACCCAGGTCGAGCAGCAGAACTTCGAAATCCGCAAGAACGTTCTGAAGTACGACGAGGTGATGAACCAGCAGCGCACCGTCATCTACGCCGAGCGTCAGCGCATCCTGGCCGGCGAGGATATGGAGGGCCAGGTTCAGTCGATGATCACCGACGTGATCACCGCCTACGTCGACGGCGCCACCTCCGAGGGCTACGTCGAGGACTGGGATCTGGCCAAGCTGTGGACGGCGCTGAAGACGCTGTACTCGGTCGGCATCGAATACCAGGACCTGACCGGTGAAACCGAGGACGGCGAGATCGGCGAACTGAGCCGCGAGGAACTGCTCGAGGCCATTCTCGAAGACGCCCACGATGCCTATGCGCGGCGTGAGAAGGAGATCGACGATCTGGCCGGTCCCGGCAGCATGCGCAACCTCGAGCGCCAGGTCCTGCTGTCGGTCCTGGACCGCAAGTGGCGCGAACACCTCTACGAGATGGACTACCTCAAGGAGGGCATCGGCCTGCGCGCGATGGCGCAGCGCGATCCGCTCGTCGAATACCAGCGCGAAGGTTTCGACATGTTCGCCGCCATGCTCGAGGGCCTGAAGGAGGAGTCGGTCGGGTTCCTGTTCAACCTCCAGGTGGAGGTTCAGCAGGCTCCCGAACCGCAGCCCGCGGTCGGCGCCGGCCTGCGTTCCCCGGTGGGCGCCACCCACCCCGCCCCGGCGGTACCCCAGGGCAACGGCGCCGCCGAGAACGCCCCGGCGGCCCTGCGCGCCAAGGGAATCGACGAATCCGGCCCGCGCGGCCTCAGCTTCTCCGGTCCGGACGAGGGCGGCCACGCCGAAGTCCGCAGTGCCGCCCAGGAATACGGCGACACCCCCTCGACCGGCATGACCCGCCGCGAGCGTCGCGAAGCGGAACGTGACCGGTCCAAGCAGTCCAAGCCCCCGAAGTCCAAGCGCCGCCGGTAATTCCGGCGAACGATACCCGGCGAGACGCCGCTACGCGGTTTCGGTGTGCTGGTCGTAGTGTTCGCGGGCGGCGTGGACGTGGTCCATGTTCTCCTCGGCCCAGTCTTTGACGGCGCGCATCACCGGTAGCAGTGAGCGGCCGAGTGGGGTGAGTTCGTAGTCGACGCGAACCGGGACCGCGGGAGTGACGGTGCGGCAGACCAGGCCGTCGCGTTCGAGGTTGCGCAGGGTTTGGGTGAGCATCTTCTGGCTGATGCTGGCGAGGCGGCGTTGCAGGTCGCTGTAGCGCTGAGGGCCGTCGGCGAGGGCATTGACGGCCAGGCTCACCCATTTGTCGGCGATGCGGTCGAGTAGTTGGCGCGCGGGGCATTGCGCCAGGTACGCGTCGTATTCGACGCCGGCCTGGGCGCGGCGTTGGGCGGCGGTTCGGGTGGCCACGGCTCTCCTCGGAGTGGGATACGCACCTGCGAGTGCGTACTTCCTTATGGAGAGTAGCTCTCCATAAGTTGAGCAGCATGACTTCTAGAAACAGCATGCGGGCAGTGGTCGTTCGCCGCGTGGGCGGCCCGGAGGCACTCGAGGTGGTGCGGGTGGCGATTCCCGAACCCGGGCCGCGCCAGGTGCGGATCCGGGTGGAGGCGGCGGCGGTCAATCCGGTGGATATCGCGACCCGCAGCGGCGCCCTGATCGAGGCGGGACTGATGGCGCCGCGCGAAATCATCGGAATCGGCTGGGACGCCGCGGGAATCGTCGACGGCGTCGGGCCGGAGGTGACGACATTCGCGGTGGGACAACGCGTTGTCGGATTACGTGATCTGCTCGACCGGTCGCTGGGTGCGTATGCCGAGTATCTGGTGCTCGATACCGATGCGGTCGCGCCGGCCCCGCCGGGTGTGGATGCGACGGAAGCGGCCACCCTGCCGCTGAATGCGCTGACCGCACATCAGGCGCTCGCGCTGCTCGACCTTCGCGCCGGTGACACCCTGCTGGTGACGGGCGCGGCCGGAGCGGTGGGCGGCTTCGCGGTCGAACTGGGCGTGCGTGCCGGATTACGGGTGGTCGCGCAGGTCGCCGATGAGGATGCGGCGTTCGTTCGCGGACTCGGCGCCGAATGGACCGTGTCTCGCGCGAGCGCCGACCTCGCCGGGGAGATACGGGCGCTGGTTCCGGGCGGTGTCGACGGCGCACTGGACGGCGCGGGCCTGGGGGTTCGCGCGACGGCCGCCGTCCGCAACGGTGGCGCCTACGCCGGGGTGGCCGGCGGACAGCCCCCTCTTCCGTTGCGCGGCATGAGAATTCACCAGGAGTGGATCCGGGCAGACGGAACCGCGCTCGCCGAACTCGCGGCGCTCGGCCTGGGCTTGCGGGTCGCCGACGTCCTTCCGCTCGAACGCTCGGCCGAAGCGCATGAGCGGTTGTCCGCCGGTGGATTGCGCGGGCGGCTGGTGCTGACGCCGTAGTCAACCACTGGTTATGTGCTCTGTCAGCATGCCGCGGCGATCAGGGCTGTGACTTCTCAACAGCGGGAACGAGCAGGGGGGCGAACGGCTAATCCGGGGCATACGGTCGGCTTCGTCGAAGGCCGACACGACCGACCAGGAGCTGCCGATGTGCTCGAAGTCGCAATTCTCACCGCACCGCGTCACCGAGACGGCCGCGATGGCTGCCTCCGGTGCGGTATCCCCCGTGCGCGGAGGCGGTGCTCGCGATGACCGATGAGATCCCGGGGCCCGAGGGCTCCCGGGTGGCCACGGTGTTGCCGTTGCTGGTGTTCGAGCGCGGCGGTGCCGACGTTGTCGGCGGTCTTCCCACCGCCGAGATGCTGCTGCGAACGGTGCGTGATTCGCGCCCCGCCGCGCATCACCTGGACCCGCTCGCGCGGCACCTCGCGGAACTGCACACCGGTACCGCCCAATCGCACGATACCGACTATCGCCGCGCGGCCGAGGCGTCGCGCCGCGAGACTGTGCGCGCGATCGATCGGTGGATCGAAGCCCACGTCCCGCAGCATCGGCACGGCACCGCGATCCATACCGAAACCGTCGGTTCGGTGATCGATCGGCTCATGGCGGCGTACGCCCGGGCCGCGCACCTGCTGGAGACCACCACCGACGATCTGGCAGTGCACGCTGCGTGGTTCCGGGTGGCCGAACTGGTCAACGGCTACGACGATCTGATCGCGGCGATCACGCACGGCGAGCGCCGGCTGCCGACGTCGGCGTAGACGCGGCCGGATCGCACACAACCGGGCGGCTCCGTCGAATATCCGGCAGACCGCGGCGACACGGACCGGTGATCACGCCCGCCGGCCGGTGACCAGGAGGTATTCCCAGCGCATCCGCCCGCCGCCGAGATCGTGGCGAGCGGCCAGGTCGGCGAGGGCGCGGTCCAGCTCGGCGATGCGGTCCGGGTCGCCCGCCAGGGACCGGTAGACAGCGACCGTGGGACCGTAGTTCGCCTTGAAGAAGTCGCGGAACCGGTCACCGTCGGCGAAACACTCCACCGTCGCGAATTCGCGCTGTGTCCGCAGATCGGTGACGTGGTCGCCGAACAGGTCCCGGAGATGGTCGGCGGTGCCCCAGAGCAGCGGCGATTGCGCTCCGGACGGCGATGGCGGTGCGAACTGCTTGGCGATGGAGAACATTTCGCCGATGAATCCTTCCGGCGTCCAGTTGATCAGCCCGATCGTCGCATTCGGCGCGGTCACTCGGAGCAGTTCGCCGGCGGCCGCCCGATGCGACGGGGCGAACATGATGCCCACACAGGACATGGCGACATCGAATCGGCCGTCGGCGTACGGCAGCGCCTGGGCGTCGGCGGCCTCCCAGGTGAGATGGACACCGCGGGCGGCCGCCGCGGCCCTGCCCGCCTCGAACATTTCCGGTGTCAGGTCACTGGCGACGACGTCCGCGCCGGCTTCGGCCGCCGGAATGGCCGCATTTCCCGCTCCGGCGGCGATATCGAGTACTCGCAGGCCGGGACGAATATCGCAGGCTCGGACCAGGCGCCGGCCCAGGCCGGGTATCACGGTGTCCGCGACGCGGGGGTAGTCGCCGAGAGCCCAGAGGGCGTGGGTGCGTTCGGTGATGTCGGGGGATGGTTGCTGGGTGTGATGGATAGCTGTCATACCGCAAGCATCCGGCGGCCGGGGCGGCCCCGGCCAGTTCAACATCTGTACCCGGCGCGCGCCGAGTGGTCTACTGGTTGTGTGTCCGGCTATGGGGAGTTCTGCCCGATCGCCAAGGCAATGGATGTCCTCGACGAACGATGGACATTGCTGGTCGTCCGCGAATTACTGCTGGGTAGTACGCATTTCAACGAGTTGCGGCGGGGCAACCCGAAAATGTCGCCCGCCCTGCTGTCGCGGCGTCTGCGCTCGCTGGAGCGGTCGGGGGTGCTGCGTCGCGAGATCGGTGCGGACGGACGCGCCGCCTACCTCCTGACCGAGGCCGGACGTGAGCTGTCGACCGTCGTCCAGGCGCTCGGGACGTGGGGGGTGCGCTGGATCGGCGATCTCGGCGACAGAGATCTGGATCCGCACCTGTTGCTGTGGGACATCCGTCGCACGATTCCGGTCCGGGCGTGGCCCGAAGAGCGCACGGTCCTGGAGGTCGAGTTCACCGATGTGCCCGGCAAGGAGGCGCACTGGTGGCTCGTGGTCGAGCGCGGGACGGCGGCGGTCTGCGACTACGACCCCGGTTTCGAGGTCGCGGCGACCGTGCGCAGCACGCTGCGACAGCTCACCGAGATCTGGCGCGGCGACCGGAGCTGGGCAGCGGCGCTGCGGGAGGAAACCACCGAGATCGTGGGCCCGGCGCCGATTCGGCGGCAGGTACCGCAGTGGATCGGGCAGGCGGGCCTGGCAGCGACTCCGCGCCCGGAACACGCCGATTGACGGCATCAGCCGTTTCCGACCACCCAGGGATCGTTGGAATTCAGCGCCGTCAGCAACAGCCGGATCGCCGCCACCCGCCGCTCCTTGCCCGGCAGTTCGTCCAGCGCGCATTCCGGGTCGGCGGGTGGGCCGAGGTGGGTGCAGCCGCGGGGGCAGTCCTCGATGGCCTCGGACAGGTCGGGGAAGGCGGCGATCACGTCGTCGGGGGAGATGTGGGCGAGGCCGAAGGAGCGGATGCCGGGGGTGTCGATGACCCAGCCGCCGCCTTCCAGCGGCAGGGCCACCGACTGAGTGGAGGTGTGGCGGCCCTTGCCGACGCCGGAGACCGTGCCCACGGCTCGTTCCGCTTCGGGGACAAGGCGATTCACCAGCGTCGACTTGCCGACACCGGAGTGGCCGAGCAGGCAGGTCAGCGAATCCCGTAGGAGGTCGCGAACGGGCTCCAGGGGATCATCACGCCCGCCGTAGACGATGGTCAGATCCAGATCGGCGAATTCGGCGGCGAATTCGGAATCGGCGGCCAGGTCGTGTTTGGTCAGGCACAGAACCGGTTGCAGCCCACCGGCATATGCGGCCACCATGGCGCGTTCGACGAAGCCGGTGCGAGGCGGCGGATCGGCCAGCGCCACGACGATGAACAGCTGTTCGGCGTTCGATACCACGATGCGTTCGAAGGGGTCGGTGTCATCGGCGGTGCGGCGCAACACCGTTCGGCGATCGGCGACGCGCACGATCCGCGCCAGCGTGTCGGGCCGGCCGGACAGGTCGCCGACCACGTCCACCTGATCGCCGACCACGATCGGGGTGCGGCCCAGTTCCCGCGCCCGCATCGCGACCACGCGGCGATCCGGATCGTCGCCGAGTACGCACCCCCAGCGTCCCCGATCCACCGAAACCACCATGGCCGACACCGCATCTCGATGTTCCGGCCGGGTCTTGGTGCGGGGACGCGAACCCCTGCCCGGGCGGACCCGGACATCGGATTCGTCGTACTCCCGCCGCCTCAGTGGGCCGCTCCCTCACCCGATAAGGCGCCGGCGTCCGCCAGCATCGATTCCCACAGGGTGACGAATTCGGGCAGCGTCTTGGCGGTGGTGCCGATGTCCTCGATGCTCACGCCGGGCACGCGCAGGCCCAGAATCGCGCCCGCCGTGGCCATTCGGTGATCGGCGTAGGAATGCCACTGGCCGCCCTGCAGCGGGGTCGGCTCGATGCTCAGCCCGTCCTCGGTTTCGGTGACGTTGCCGCCGAGGCGGTTGATCTCGGTGGTCAGCGCGGCCAGCCGATCGGTTTCGTGCCCGCGCAGATGGGCGATGCCACGCAGCCGCGACGGGGAGTCGGCCAGCGCGGCGAGCGCGGCGACGGTCGGCGTCAGCTCGCCCACGTCGTGCAGGTCGATATCGATGCCGGCGAGGGACTGCGGACCGCGCACGGTGAGTTTGCCGTCGTAGCGCCGCGCCTCGGCGCCCATCCGGACCAGGATTTCGCGGATCACGTCACCGGCCTGGGTGGTCAGCTGCGGCCAATGCGGAATGGTCACCTCGCCGCCGGTCACCGCCGCCGCGGCCAGGAACGGCGTGGCGTTGGACAGATCCGGCTCGACATCCCAGTCGACGGCGTGGATCGGCCCGGGTTCGACGGTCCAGACCTGTTCCTTGCGCGGATCGGCGGGTGCCTCCACCCGGACCCCGGCCTGCCGCAGCATCTGCACCGTCATCTCGATATGCGGCATGGACGGCAGCGGCGCGCCCTCGTGGTGCACGGTGATCCCGGTGTCGAAATGCGCCGCCGACAACAGCAGCCCGGAGACGAACTGCGAGGAACCGGAGGCGTCGATGGTGACCCGCCCGCCGCGCAGCGTCCCGGCGCCGTGCACGACGAACGGCAGGGTGTTGCCGTCGATGTCGACGCCGAGGCTGCGCAGCGCGTCGAGGATCGTGTGCAGCGGACGCAGCCGCGCCTGCTCGTCGCCGAAGAACGCGACATCGCCGTGCGCCAGCGCGGCCACCGGCGGCAGGAACCGCATCACGGTGCCGGCCAGTCCGCAATCGACGGTGGCGTTGTGCAGGTGCGTCGGCGGGGTGACGGCGAGGGTGTCGCCGTCACCGGTGATTTCGGTGCCCATCGCGCGTAAGCCCGCGATCATCAGCTCGGTGTCCCGGCTGCGCAGGGCGCCGGTGATCGTCGAGGGGCGGTCCGCGAGCGCGGCGAGAATCAATGCCCGGTTGGTGATCGATTTGGACCCGGGCAGGGTGACGGTCGCGTGCACGGCATGGTCGATGTGGGGCGCGGGCCAGAAACTCACCGGACCATCTTCGCGCATGAGAGCTGAACCCGTGTGCAGGGAGCGCGGTTTTGTGATCTCCGACGTATGCTCGTTTATTTGCTGGATTCGGACAATTGCCGCCTCATCCGGGAACGCGCCGGTTGCCGCGCCCGATCTGACCACGCGATCGGGCCCGCACCGTTGGGTGCGGGCCCGATGGAGAGGCAGTGAGTTGTCGGACTACTTGTGGCGGCCGTGCAGCAGCGGAACCACCTTGCGCAGCAGCTTCATGGTGCTCTCGGTGCGCTTGTAGCTCATCAGCGCCATACCCGGAATCGCGAAGCGCTGCACCGCGATCGAATGCGGGCTGGTGAACTCCAGCAGACCGGGCGCACCGTGGATGCGGCCGATACCGGAATCGCCGACGCCGCCGAAGGGCAGCGACGCGATGGCGGCGAAGCCGAGCACCGAGTTGACCGAGGTGGCTCCGGCGCGCAGCCGACGGGCGATCTCGAGGCCGTGCTTGCGCGAGTACACCGCCGACCCCAGGCCGTACTTCGAGTTGTTGGCCAGGTCGACCGCCTCGTCGATGGTGTCGACGGTGCGGATGGTGACGGTCGGGCCGAAGGTCTCTTCGCACACGGCATCCGAGTTCTCGTCCACGTCGACCAGAACCACGGGCTCGATATACGGCGCGTGCACCGAATCCGGGCCGCCCAGCACCGCGGTGCCGCCGTTGGCCAGCGCCGATTCGATGTGCCGGCGCACGATGTCGACCTGCGACGGCATGGTCATCGGGCCGTAGGAAGCCTTGGCGTCGGAGCCGGCGTGCACGTCCGACAGGATCTTCTTCACCTCGGCCACGAACGGCTCGCGAATCGACTTGTCGACGTAGACGCGTTCCACGCCGGCGCAGGTCTGGCCGCTGTTCATGGTCGCGCCGTAGGCGACGGCGTCGGCCGCCGCGGAGATATCGGCGTCCGCGGCGACGATCACCGCATCCTTACCGCCGCATTCCAGCAGCACCGGAGTCAGCGTTTCGGCCGCGGCGGCCATGATCTTCTTACCGGTCGCGGTGGAGCCGGTGAAGGCGATCTTGTCGACTCCCGCGCGCACCAGCGCGGCGCCGGTCGCGCCGAATCCGTTGATCGTGACGAATACGCCCTCGGGCAGGTCGGGGTTGGCGTCCACGAAGGCCTGGCCGACGAAATTGCCGATGGCGGTGGAGTATTCACTCGGCTTGAACACCACGGTGTTGCCGGCGGCCAGCGCGTAGGCCAGCGAGCCGTTGGGGGTGTAGACGGGGTAATTCCACGGGCCGATCACGCCGACCACACCCAGCGGGCGCTGTTCGATCGACGCCGCGAAATTCGACATCAGGGCGCCGGGCGACACCTTCTTCGGTTTGAGAACCTTCTCGGCGTTCTTGGCGGCCCAGGCGATGTGTTCGAGGGCCAGCATCAATTCCAGGTACGCGTCGTCGCGCGGCTTGCCGTTCTCGGCGTGGATCAGATCGCAGAATTCGTCGGCACGGGCGACGAGGCGGCTGGACCAGCGCAGCAGCGCTCGCTTGCGATCGGCGAAGCTGAGGCCGCCCCAGGTCGCGGCGGCCGCGCGGGCCTTGGCGACGGCCGCCCGCACCGCATCGTCGTCGGCGATGGGGTGGGTGGCGATGACCTCGCCCGTGGCCGGATTGAGAGAGGAGAGCTCGGTGGGCCGAGCGGTTTCGGCTGCCTGTGCCGACGCGGTGGCGGCGGTGGACTCGGTGGTGGACATGGTTCGGCGACCCCTAATGAGAGAGTGGTGGCAAAAAGTTCTCACATTCGCGATGTGATGTCAATCGCCTTCAGTTGGATTCATCTCGTTGTGCCGGTATGGCCGAGCCTACGGATTCTGTCGGTCCCGGATGGCAGCATGGAGATATGTGCGGCAGATATGCGACCACGGCGAATCCCGCCAGGCTGGCGGTCGAACTCGACGCCCTCGACGAGACCGCGGACGGTGCGCCGAGTGACGCCGCCGCAGGAAAATCGGCGCCCGGTGCTGGTGACAAGAGTGCCGGCGGCAAATCCGCAAACGGCGCCAACTACAACGTCGCCCCGACGAATCAGATCCTCACCGTCGTTCGCCGTCACGACCACGACCACCCCGACGACGACCCGGCGCTGCGGATTCGCCGCATGCGCTGGGGGCTGATCCCGGTCTGGACGAAGGCCGCCGAACCGGGAGTTCCGGCCAAGGGCAAGCCGCTGTTCAACGCCCGGGCCGACCGCGCCGCCACGGCGCCCTCGTTCCGGGATTCGGTGAAGAAGCGTCGCTGTCTGGTTCCGATGGACGGCTGGTACGAATGGCTCACCGAACCGCATCCCACCGGCTCCGGCAAGGCCGTGAAGCAGCCGTACTACATGTCGGATGCCGAGGGGCGCCGGCTGTACATGGCCGGCCTGTGGTCGGTGTGGCGGGATCCGGCGCAGCGGGATATGGCCCCGCTGCTGTCCTGCACGATCCTCACCACCGACGCGGTGGGCGATCTGACCCGCATCCACGATCGGATGCCGCTGATGATGCCGCGCGAACACTGGGACGCCTGGCTCGACCCCGACCATCCGGCGCCACACGAATTACTGGAAACCCCTGAGGCGCAGGTGATTTCGTCCATCGTCGCGCGTCCGGTCTCGCCGCTGGTGAATTCGGTGCGCAACAACGGTCCGCAGCTGCTGGAGCCGGTACCGGGTGCGGGCAGCGAACAGGCCGGGCAGATCAGCCTGATCTGAACCCGGCCCGGCGCCTGTTTTCTTGCCGCTATTCACATTTCACGGTCGGCGCCACGATGTTCAGTCCGCATTTCAGGATGGTCGCGCCCAACTCGATGAGCTCGGTCGTGGTGTTGCCGCCCAGTTTCTCGGCCTTCTCCGCCCGGGGATCCTTCTCCGGCGCGCCTGGATGTTCGGCGTCGCCGCCGAGGGGATAGTCCGGATTGTGGACGGGGGTCGGCATACTCGGCGCGGCGCCGGCGGGTGCGGCGGTGAGCAGACCGGATCCCAGGGCGAGCACTGCGGCGGCTGCCGTGGCGGTGAGCAGGCTGCGTACGCGCGGACGGTGGGTCATTTCGCATCACATCCTCGGTTCGGAACGAATCGGGGGAGAACGAACTGCCCGACAAGTAACGCACAGATACGGGCGCGATTCCGGTGATTCCTGTGAATCGCACCCGTAGTACTGCGTGTCCTGCCCGCGTGTCCGAGGCTCAGGTCCGGGCCGGTGCCTCCGCGGCGCGGGTCGCCGGCGGTTCGGCGTCGGACTCGGCTGAGGCCTGGGCCGCAACGGTTCCGGCGGCATCGGCTACCCCGGTCGACTCCGCACTGGCCTGTAATCCGCCCGCGGTGCGCAGCGGCACCTCCTTCCAGAACACCACCAGCAACAGCGCGATCCCGGCGACGGCGGTGACGGCGAGGAATACGGTGTCCATCGAATCGGCGAAGCCGACCTGGAACGGGCGGGCCAGCGTCGGATTCAACTGCTGGATCACCGAACTGTCGCTCATCACCTGTCCGGCCGCCGAGACATCGTGGGACAGCAAACCTTTCGACAGCGCCGCATCGGCGGGATTGCCGCTGTGCGCACCGGCGATCACGGCCTGCTGATAGGCCGGTTGTGTTGCCGCGCTGTGCAATTCGTCGCTGATATGCGGCGTCAGCTGGGCGAACAGAATGGACAGGAAGACCGCCACGCCCAGGGTCCCGCCGATCTGCCGGAAGAAGGTGGCCGCGGCCGTGGACACGCCCATATCCTTCGGCGGCAGGGCATTCTGCAAGGCCAGCGTGAGTGGCTGCATGAGGTTGCCCAGGCCGAGTCCGGCGATCGCCATGAAGATCATCACCAGCCACAGCGGGCTGTCGGCGCCGATCAGATGCAGCAGGAACAGCCCGAGCGTCAGCAGGCCGGCACCGATCAGCGGGAAGACGCGATAGCGGCCGGTGCGGGAGATGGTCTGGCCCGCGATCACCGAGGCCGTCATCATGCCGAGCACCATGGGCAGCATCTGCAGGCCGGCGACGGTCGGACTCGATCCGCGCACCACCTGCAGATACTGCGGCAGCAGGGAGATCCCGCCGAACATGCCGGCGCCCACCACGAACGAGATGACCACGCCCAGGGCGAACGTCGAATTCTTGAACATCCGCAGCGGAATCAGCGCCAGATCGCCGAGTTTCGCCTCGACCGCGATGAAGCCCAGTACGCCGGCCGCGCCGATCAGATAGCAGGCGATGGCATCCGCGCTGCCCCAGCCCCATTCCCGGCCCTGCTCGGCCACCACCAGCAGCGGGACGATGCCCACCGCGAGCATCAGCACGCCCCACCAGTCGATCCGCACCCCGGGATGCGGGCGGCGCGGCAGCTGCAGGACCTTGGTGACCACGGCGAAGGCGAGCAGCCCGATCGGCACGTTCACCAGGAACACCCAGCGCCAGCCGTCGATGCCGAGAATGGCCGGCTGACCTGCGAACAGGCCGCCCAGCACGGGCCCCACGACACTCGAGGTGCCGAAGACGGCCAGGAAGTAGCCCTGATAGCGGGCGCGCTCCCGCGGCGAGACGATATCTCCCATGATGGTCAGCGCCAGCGACATCAGCCCGCCCGCCCCCAGTCCCTGGAATGCGCGGAAGGCGGCCAGCTCGTACATCGACTGGGCCATGGTGCACAGCAGCGACCCGGCGACGAAGATGGCGATCGCCGCCAGATAGAAGGGCTTGCGCCCGAACATATCCGACAGCTTCCCGTACAGCGGCGTGCTGAGGGTCGCGGTGATGAGATAGGCGGTGGTGACCCACGCCTGCAGCGAATAGCCGCTGAGATCGTCGGAAATGGTGCGGATGGCCGTGGACACGATCGTCTGGTCCAGGGAGGCCAGCAGCATGCCGAGGATCAGGCCGCTCATGATCACCAGCACCTGCCGGTGGGTGAAACCCGCGGCGTTCGGTGCGGTGCCGGCCGCGGCCGGGGTGGTGGTTGTGGTCACGAATTCTTCTCCGTCGCAGGGCCTTCCGTGGGGGAGGGGAGGGTGAGTATCGCCGGTCGCGCGGCTTCGTAGTCGTCGACGAAGCGGTGCAGCAGGACCGCGAACAGCTCGCGGTCGGGGTCGTTCCAGTCGGTCAGGATGCGCCGGATCATCTCGTTGCGCCGCACGCGCAGGTGGGCGGCCATTTCCTTGCCGGCGTCGGTGACGATCAGGACGCTGGCGCGGCCGTCGCTGGGATCGGCCTCGCGGCGCAACAGGCCGCGCTTGACCAGGGCCGCCACCTGGCGGCTGATCGTGGACGCGTCGGAGTACATCGCCTCGGCCAGCGAGCCGGAGCGCATCGGGCCGTCGCAGAGCAGGCGGAAGATGATGCGGTAGGCCGAGAGATCGATATCGCCGTGCGATGCCGCTGCCACCTGGGCGTTGGTCCGCTCCCGGATCCGCCCCAGGCGAATCAGCTGCTGGGCGATCTGATCGATCACCTGCTCGCTGTCCATGTCGGACCTCCGTTTCCACCCGATCGGCCGCACACCGGGCCGAAAACTACTTGCATCAATCAACTATTTGTATACACCAACTAGTTGTTACACACAAATATTTCCGACGAGGGTGGTCGGATCTCGACGAATGCGAGAAATCAGGCGATGACGGGCGCTGTGACCGCGCCGGTCAACCGGATCAACTCGGCGGGCGCGAGTTCGATCTCGAGGCCGCGCTTCCCGGCGCTCACGAGGATGCGATCCCAGCTCAGGGCGGATTCGTCCACCACAGTGGGAAGTGCGCGCTTCTGCCCCAGCGGCGACACCCCGCCCAGGACGTAACCGGTGACGCGCTGGGCCTTCGCCTTGTCGGCCATGGCCGCCTTGGGCGCGCCCAGAGCCGCGGCCGCCGCCTTCAACGACAGCGAGTGCGGAACCGGGAGCACCGCGACCGCGGGGGTACCGGTCGACAGTTCGATGATCAGCGTCTTGAAGATCTGAGCGGCCGTCACACCCACCCGCTGCGACAGGGCGGTGACGGCCTCGTCGCCGTAGGAATCGCTGCGCGGATCGTGGGGATAGGAATGCACCGCATGGGGCACCTTCGCCTGGGTCAGTGCCCGGATCGCGGGTGTCGATGCGGCCATGCCGGCCACCCTAGCGGCGCCGGTTCATCCCCGGCAATCGCGTTTCGCCGGGTGTGACGCGGCCGTGGGAACACAGTGGAGGCCCCGCATGTTGCACTGTTCCGCCAGCACAGCGCAGCTGCCTTCGCAGCCGCTCGAGATCGGAAAAGTTCGAAGGAGATGCCGGTGACCGTCCTCGTCGACGAACGCCCGGTAACGACCGGCGACCCGCTGTCGTACCCGCTGATCGACATCATGATCCCGGACACCGGGTTCGATCGGCGACCCTCCCGCGCGGTAGATTCAGATGCTACGGCGACCGAAGGGACTTCCGTGACGAGCGACGACGAACTGGCGGCCGATCGCCCCCGCGGTGACACCGCGGGCGGTTCCCGACCGGAGGATATCGAGATCCCCGACGATCCGGTGGACGACGACCTCACGTCCGAGGATTCCGACGCTCGCGACGCCGAGGACGCGGACAGCGACGACGATTCGACCGTGCGCTCCACGGCCGACGAAGCCGAACTCGCGCGGCGCTTCGAGCGGGACGCGCTGCCGCTGCTGGATCAGCTCTACGGTGCGGCCCTGCGGATGACCCGCAACCCAGCCGACGCCGAGGATCTGGTGCAGGAGACCTTCGCCAAGGCCTATCAGGGTTTCCGGTCCTTCCGGGAGGGCACCAACCTGCGGGCCTGGCTGTATCGGATCCTGACCAACACCTACATCAACTCGTATCGCAAGAAGCAGCGCCAGCCCGCGCAGTACCCCACCGACGAGATCACCGACTGGCAGCTCGCCGCGACGGCCGAGCACACCTCCACCGGTCTGCGCTCGGCGGAGATGGAGGCGCTGGAGGCGCTGCCCGACGACGACATCAAGGCGGCACTGCAGTCGCTACCGGAGGAATTCCGGATGGCGGTGTACTACGCCGACGTGGAGGGCTTCCCCTACAAGGAGATTGCCGACATCATGGGGACTCCGATCGGCACCGTCATGTCCCGGCTGCACCGCGGGCGCAAACAGCTCAAGGGGCTGTTGGCCGATGTCGCGCACGAGCGGGGGTTCGACCGGAACCGAACGGGCAACGGGGCGCGTCAGGAGGTAACCCAGTGAGCACCAGTGGGCACGAGCACGAGGATCGGGGCGCCGGGGACGAGATGGAACTGGACTGTTCCGCGGTTCTCACCGACGTCTGGCTGATTCTCGACGGTGAATGCGACGATGCCACGCGGGCGCGATTGCAGCACCACATGGACCATTGCTCGCCGTGTATCGAGGCATACGGCCTGGAGGAGAAGCTCAAGCGCCTGCTGAGCCGCAAATGCGGTGGGGACCGTGCGCCCGAATCGCTGCGCGAGCGGCTCACTCTCGACATCCGGCGCTCGATCACCGTCACCGAAACCCGGGTCGAACGCGAGTCCTGACCGGAAACGCGAATGCGGCACGCCATCCGTGATGGCGTGCCGCATTGTCGTCTTCAGCAGTGCACCGAGTCCGCTGGGCGGTCCCGGGGCGCACGGCGCAACGGCTCAGGAGTTGGGCCGCTTGCCGTGGTTGGCCGCATTCTTACGGCGGCTGCGCTTCTTACGCCCACGCTTACCCATCGGTATCTCCCTTCTGACCACACCAGGCTGGGGTGAACCCGCCTCAGGTGCGAGTTCCTGGGAGGAAAGGTTACATGCGTCCGCCGCCCACCCGGCAATCGGCCGGTGAGCGACCCGAATGCGGCACGCGGTAATCCGCCGATCGTGCGGGCGGCGGTTGTGGCGGACCCGGGCGTCGGTACCGTGAGCGGAGGAGGTGCCAGGTGGACAGACAGATGACGCAGGCCAGGCAGCGGCGTCGGCGGGTGATCCTGGCCGCGGCGGCGGGTTTGTTCGCCGCGTGTGGGTATCGGGCCGCGGGCATGGAGGAGATCGCCTGCCGGGCCGGGATCAGCAAGCCGGTCCTGTACAAGTCGTTCTCGAGCAAGCTGGAACTGTATCTGGCCGTTCTGCACGAGGCGATGCAGGAACTGGAGGAGACGCTCACCGCCGCACTCGAACCCGCCGAGGGCATGCGATCGATCGTGGAGGCGTCGGTAGCAGCGGTGTTCGACTTCGCCGACACCCGGCCACGCAGTGCGGCTCTGCTGGCCGGCGCCGCCGTGGCCGACGAACCGTCGGCGCAACGCATCGCCCATCAAGCCGCCACCATCTGTATCGACACGCTCGCCCAGGCGCTGGCACCGCATCCGCTACCGCGCGCCGAGCACGGCTGGCTGATCACGGCCGAGCTGGTCGCCATCGCTCAGTCGTGTGCGCGGGACTGGGTGGCCACCGGCAAACCCCTGCCCAAACACGAGGCCATCGCCACGACCGCCAGCCTGTGCTGGACCGGACTCGCCGGCGTGCAATTGGCACCGAAGCATTCGGCCCGCGACGCCGGCCAGTTCCCGGTTCCGGACGCCACGGCATAGCGGGCGAACCACCGGCAACTGTCCGGCGCCGCTGATGTCTTGCGCCGATTCGACTTTCGCCGCTGCCACCGCATCGGCCCGGCCGCCGAACGCGACCCGCGTCTTCGGTCGCGATCAGTAGAGTGAATTCGTGAGTCCCGCGAAGATCGTGATCATCGGCGGTGGTTTCTCCGGCGTCGAATGTGCCCGTTACCTGGAACGTCATCTCAGTTCCGACGAAGCGTTCATCCAACTCGTGACACCGGATGCGGGGCTGCTCTATCTGCCGCTGCTGCCGCAGGTCGCCTCGGGTGTGCTGAATCCGCGGTCGATCACGGTGTCGCTGCGGAGGGTGTTGCGCCGTACCGAGGTGGTGCCGGGGATGGCGATCGGGGTACATCCGGATACCCGGCAGGTCGTGGTGCGCGGATCCGCGGGCGCCGACAGCGCTCTCGACTACGACCATCTGGTGCTGGTGCCGGGCAGCATCACTCGCGTCCTCGATGTGCCCGGACTGGACGAGTACGGATTCGGGATGAAGACGCTCGCCGAGGCGATGTTCCTGCGTGACCACGTCCTGCAGCAGTTGGACGTCGCCGCCGTGCGCGGCGGCGAGGAGGAGGACCGGGAGCGGCTGAACTTCGTCACCATCGGCGCCGGTTACGCCGGTACCGAGACCGCGGCGGTGCTCAACAAGGTCACCCGGGCCGCCGCGCGCCGGTATTTCCCGAAGCTGGAATCCGGCATGGTGCGCTGGCATCTGGTCACCCACGGCGATCGGATCATGCCCGAACTCGGGCAGCGACTGGGGGAACAGGCCGAACGGAATCTGGCCGAACGCGGCATCGAACTGATCACCGGCACGTCGGCGAAAGAGGTTACCGCCCACGGGGTTCAGCTCACCAACGGCCGGTTCATCCCGACGCGGACGGTGCTGTGGACCGCCGGTGTGGTCCCCAGCCCTCTCGCCGGACACCTCGGTGCGGCGACGGAGAAGGGCCGCATCGTCGCGGCAGCCGATTTCACCGTACCGGGGCTCACCGGTGTATGGGCCTGCGGCGATGCGGCCGCGGTACCCGACCTGACCGCCGGTGCGGGCGTGGTGTGCGCTCCCACCGCGCAGCACGCCATGCGGCAGGGACGTCACCTCGGCAAGAATCTGGTGGCGGCGCTTCGTGGCGAGCGGCCGACGCCGTACCGGCACCAGGACCTCGGGTTGGTGGTCGACCTCGGCGGCGCCGATGCGGTGGCGCGTCCGCTGAAGATCGGATTGCGCGGCATCCCAGCACAATTCGTCACGCGCGGCTATCACCTGATGGCGCTGCGCACCCTCGTCGCCCGGGCCCGGGTGGCCTTCGACTGGACCGTGCACGGCCTCAGCGGCGACGACTTCCTCCGTATCGGCTACGGCGACTACAACACTCATACGATCGGCGGTTTCGAGCAGACCGGATGCTATCTACCGGCCGAGGAAGTCCCGCGGACCTTGAAAGCGCTCTGCGACAACGACTGACAGCAGGGCGTATCTCCTCTCACCGGTTCGCCGCGGACGCCGCGAGCACGGGCTTGATGTCGAGGACCGGGGTGCCGTCGAAGGCTTCCAGGTGGGCGACGCGGATGCGGGCGCCGGCGATGGAGAGGATCCGGACCTCGTGCAGCCCGATCGGGTTCGGGCGATGTGGTGCGCGCGTGCTGAACACCCCGCTGAGCGGACGGCTCGTGTCACCACGGGGATGGAGAGTCAGGGTGTCCCGGTCGGCGCGGTCGAGCCAGGTCAGCAGAACCAGGTCCATCCCGGGCTCGAGGCCCTCCAGCGCCTCGGCGTAGCGGTCGTCGAGCACGATCCAGGCCGGCGGGGCGCCTTCGTCGGGCTGGCGCGGTGCGGTAGCGAGGTCCGTGAGTTCGGATTCGACGGATCCGATCGGGCGCAGCAGATAGTCGGTCACCGCCCCAGTGTGATACCTCAACCCTGCTGCAGGTCAAGGGTTTCGGGTGACGACACGGCTTGCACCGGCGGGACTCCGCTACGACCCGTACAGCTCGGCGCGCATCTGCTCCGGGCTCCGGCCGTACCGGCGCTGGAAGGCTTCGCGGAAACGGCGTGTGGTGGTGAACCCGGTGTGGTGCGCGACCGTGTCCATGTCCACCGGCAGGGGAGACGACAAGCGCTGCCGCGCACGGTCGAGACGAATCGTGCGCAACAGTGCCGCCGGGGCCAGACCGGTCGCCTCGGTGAGGGCGCTGTGCAGCGTCCGGCGGGAGCAACCGCACAGGCCGGCGACAGCGTCCGGGGTCAGTCTGCTGTCGCCGCAGTGTATTTCCATGATCTCGCGCGCGCGGGCAGCCAGATTCGCGTATTTGCCGCCCGCCGCGACGTGGGTGTGATCGTGGTTGAGCGCACCGTCGAGCAGTACGAGGGCGCTGGAGTACGCGACCGCGAAATCCACTGCGGTCCAGTCTCCGTGACCGGCGTGAAGCTCCCCGATCTGGCGCACCAGCGATCGCACCAAGGGCCGCCGTCCGTCGAGTGCGAGGGGAGCGTTCCTGGCGCGGGAGAGATCCACCGACGTCTCCGGGACGGTCATGATCAGCGCTCGCAGCGGCTCGTCCTGACGCATCACCAGCGGCGCACCCCACTGGAAGAATGCCAATGTGCCGGGAGCGACGACTTCCGCGGAATCACCCTGCGCGAACTTGAATTCCCCGCGCAGCGGTAGCAGCAACCGGTAGCTGTCGTCGCCGTCGCTGCGCACATCTCGTCCGGTGCGGCGGTAGTGCACGGGATCGGAATCGAAGCGCACGATCTGCATCCGGCCGACTCGCTGCGCGGTGGTCGACCAGGTGAAGTCGTCGGCGTCGTCGCCGAACGCCAATCCCACCGACCCTTGCCGGCTCCGCAGGTAGTGGTGCCAGTACTCCATCCGCTCGGCGAGTGTCTCGGCGGATGCCGACGATTCCTCCTCCCACTGATACTCCGAATCCAAGAGAAGTTCCCTTTCGCGCGGCCGGCCGAAGAACGGCTTCAAGCTACAGCTCCGGCCTGAGCGCGGATCTCCCCTCCTGCTTGCGGATCCGCGATCAGTGTGCCCGCCGCGACCACCCCTGGGCGCACGAAAAACGTTAGACGCCAACACTTCCGATTTCTGGCAAGTTCACGGCGCATTCTGGCAAGAAGCCGGTTCTGTTGGGCGTCAGGGCTGGACGAAAGCCTGTTCCAGGAGCGTGTACAGGTGGGCTCGGTCCTCGTCGCCGAGCCTGCTCAGGCCTTCCCGGGTCCGGTGCATCGTCGCGCGGATCGCGTCGACCGCGCGCTCGCCCTCGGAGGTGATGACCAGATTCGTCACGCGACGGTCGGATGCGCTGGCCTCCCGTCGCACGAGACCCCGCTTCTCCAGCCGGTCGATGATCCCGGTGACGTTGGACGCGTCGCACGCCAATATCTCGGCCAGGGTGCGCATCGCGGCGGGACCCCGGCGCAGCACCGTCAAGGTCTTGCCCTGGCTCGCCGTGAGGTTCTCACTCGCCGCGGCGGCCGTGAAGTCGCTGTAATAGACGCCCAGCGACACCGAGAGCAGCTCCATGAGCTGGGCTGTGTCGATGTGCTGAACCTCTGCCATGCAATTCATCCTACGTCCCGAAACTTGACCATCTCAACTATTCACCCCTACCGTGGAAATTGCTTGAGGTTATCAACCATCAAAGTTGTCAAGTTTCTACGAGGAGCAACCCGTGCCCGTCACCGCGTCCGACGTCTCCCGCGCAGCGGAGATCCTGTCCCGGCCCGTGTCCCTGAACGGCCTGACCATCCCCAACCGCATCGTGATGGCGCCGATGACGCGCATGTTCTCCCCGGGCGGCATTCCCGGCGACGACGTGCGGTCCTACTACGCGCGCCGGGCCGCCGCCGGTGTCGGTCTGATCGTTACCGAGGGGACCTACGTCGGCCACGCGTCGGCCGGTCAGAGCGATCGGGTACCGCGGTTCCACGGTGCCGAGCAGTTGGCGGGCTGGGCGAAGGTCGCCGCGGACGTGCACGCGGCGGGCGGCACGATCGTGCCGCAACTGTGGCACATCGGCATGGTCCGCAACCACGGCGAACAGCCCTACCCCGAGGCCCCGGCCATGGGCCCCTCCGGCATCCGCGTCGACGGTACCGAGGGGACCGGTGAGGCGATGACGCAGCGCGACCTGGACGACGTCGTCGCCGCCTTCGCCGAGGCTGCCGCGGCCGCCGAGCGCATCGGTTTCGACGGGGTCGAACTGCACGGCGCCCACGGCTACCTGATCGACCAGTTCCTGTGGGCGCGCACGAACCGCCGTACCGATGCCTACGGTGGAGATCCCTTGGCGCGCACCAGGTTCGCGACCGAGATCGTCGCCGCGGTCCGCGCGGCCGTGTCGCCCGGCTTCCCGGTGATCTTCCGCTTCTCGCAGTGGAAGCAGGAGGCCTACGACGCGCGGCTCGCCGAGACCCCGCAGGAGCTCGACGCGATCCTGGCGCCGCTGGCCGCCGCCGGTGTCGATGCCTTCCACGCCTCCACCCGCCGCTACTGGCTCCCGGAGTTCGAGGGCTCGGACCTGAACCTGGCCGGGTGGACCAAGAAGCTCACCGGCAAACCCACCATCACCGTCGGCTCGGTCGGTCTCGACGGCGACTTCCTCCACGCCTTCACGGGCCGCGGCGCCGAACTCGGCAGCCTCGACAACCTCCTGGACCGCCTGGAACGCGACGAGTTCGACCTGGTCGCCGTCGGCCGGGCCCTGCTGCAGGACCCGGAATGGGCGGCCAAGGTGCTGGGCGGCCGGATCGACGAACTGAAGGCCTACGATGCGGCCGCGCTGAAGACCCTGAGCTAGGACGACACCGAGCCGGGAGTCTCCCTCGCCTCGGGGCCGCCGAGCTCGTCCTCACAATCCTTGCGGGACAACGATTTCGCGTTTGAGGATCTTGCCTGTCGGCCCCTTGGGCAGGGCATCGACCAGCCACACCTGGCGTGGATACTTGTAGGCCGCCACGCGGGCCTTGACGTAGTCGCGCACGTCGTCGGCGGTCGCTTCGGCACCCGGCACGAGCGCGACCACGGCGGCTACTTCCTCACCGTGGGTCTCGTGGGGCACGCCGAGCACCGCGGCTTCGAGGACGGCCGGATGTTCGTAGAGGACCTCTTCGATCTCGCGCGGGTAGACGTTGAAACCGCCCCGGATGATCAGGTCCTTCTTGCGGTCGAGGATGTAGAAGTAGCCGTCCGCGTCCTGTTTCGCCATATCGCCGGTGTGGAACCAGCCGTCCCTGATCGCCTCGGCGGTAGCCGTGGGGCGAGCCCAGTAGCCGCTCATGACATTGTGGCCGCGGATGGCGATCTCGCCGGCCTCACCGAGCGCGACGTCGTTGCCGTCGGTATCGACGACCCGCATCTGCACGCCCTCGATCGGGGTGCCGATCGACCCGGGCCGCGCGGCGCCGACACGATTGAACGAGGCGACCGGCGAGGTCTCCGACAGTCCGTACCCTTCGAGGACGGGAACGCCGAATCGCTCTTCGAATCCCCGCAGCACCTCGACCGGGAGCGCGGCGCCACCGGACAGGCACAGCCGCAACGTCGCGGTGTCGGCGATGCCGGGGCCCGCGCCGAGCATGGCGACGTACATCGTCGGCACGCCTTCGAAGATCGTGACGCCGTCGCGTTCGATCGCCTTCAGCACCAGCTCCGGGGCGAAGCGCGGGACCAGTGTGATGGTGGCTCCGCTGAGCACGGCGACGTTGAGGCAGCACGTCTGCCCGAATGCGTGGAACAGGGGCAGGCAGCCCATGATCACGTCGTCCGGGGTGGCGGTGAGCAATGTGCGTGCTGCGACCGCGGCATTGGCCCGCAGGTTGGCGTGGGTCAGTTGCGCGCCTTTGGGGGTGCCGGTCGTGCCCGAGGTGTAGAGCAGCACCGCGGTGTCCTCGTCGTCGCGGACCGTCACTTCCGGCGAGTCCGGCCACGATGCGAACTCGGTCGCGGCATCGTCGGCGACGGTGAGAACGCGCACCTCCGTCTGCGCCGCCCCGGCGGTGGCCTCCGGGACGGCGGTATGCCACGCGAAGAGGATCCGGGCGCCCGAGTCGGCGAGGTGATGCCGGACTTCGCGTTCCTTCAGGAGGGGATTCATCGGCACCGCGATCAGGCCGGCCCGCAGGATGCCGTAGTAGACGATCGGGAACGCGGTGACATTGGGCAGCATCATCGCGACTCGGTCACCGGGCTGCGCGCCCAGGTCGCGCAGCCGCCCGGCCACGCGGGCGCTCAGATCGTCGAACGCGGCGTAGGTCAGGAGCTGATCGTCGAGGCGGACCGCGGCACGGTCCGGAAACTGACCGGCGGCGTCCTTGAGGTTGATGGCGAGGTTGGTCACGTCGACAATCGTCTGCACCCGACAGCGCCGGGCCCATATGGCGGGCGACAGTGGACGGCCGGGAAATCTGTGCCCGGCGATATTCTCGCCGGACCCGCATGGCCGTAGCCTCGCATCGTGCCCCGCAGCGTTCCCGATTCCTTGATCGTGCCGATAGCGAACGGCCTGACCGGGCGGCTCGACGAGCTGACCGACGACCTGGTCGACCGCATCGTCGAGGAGATCGAGATCTACCGTGAGCCGGGCGTGGTGCCGCGCGCGGAACTGCGCCGGTCGACCCGATCGAACCTCGAGTACATGCTGCACCGGCTGGCGCACGGCCGGACGCTGGAGCTTCGGGCACCGCGTTCGACCGGCCGCGAGCGTGCCGGTCAAGGGGCGCCGCTGCCCGAGGTATTGCGTGCTTTCCGGCTCGGATCCGCGTTCCTCTGGCAGCGACTGCTCGATTCCGCCCGTGCCTCGGGGCAGTGTTCGCTCGATGCCTTGCTCAACGTCGCCACCGACATCTGGGCCATGGCCGACGACTATTCGACCGCGCTCACCGAGTCCTACCGCGCCGCGGTCGGCGAGGCCATGATTCTCGCGGATCGGCGGCGTTCGGCGCTGGTCGCGGCGCTGCTGAACGGTCCTTCCGACGAGAACCACACCGCCTGGGAAATCGCGAAGTTGCTCGATATGCCTTATGACGGTTCATTTCTCGTCGTCGTCGCCGAGACACCCGAGCTCGGCCGGCCCGCGCTGCCCGGACTCGAGGAGCGACTGCGCGCACTCGATGTGGCCTCCGCGTGGCGGACCGGGCCGGAACACGAGATCGTCATCCTGTCCTGCGGGCGGCGCCGCACCGACGAAATTCGTTCGCTGGTAGCCAAATTCGCGTCCGCTCGCGTCGGGATGAGTCCGCCGTACAGCCGGCTCGACCGGACACCGCGCGCACTGCGATTCGCGAAAATCGCAGTGGAAACGTTCGAACCCGATGCCACCGGCGTACGGCAGCTACCCGACACCCCCATGGCCGAACTCGTGATGGGCAACCTCGACACGACTCGCCGTTTCGTCAGGCGGGTCCTGGGTCGCGTGCTCACGATGGCCGACGACGATCGCAGTACCTTGCTCACGACGGCGGAGGCGTGGCTGAATGCTCGCTCCTCCGCTGCCGAGGCCGGGCGCGTGCTGTACTGCCACGAGAACACCGTCCGCTATCGCATGCGCCGGCTCGAGGAGCGTCTGGACGGCGAACTCGACGACCCGGCGACCGTCGCCGAGCTGGCGGCCGCGTTGCAGGCGATACGCACCTTCCCCGAACTGGGCGCTCGCCTGACTCCCGACCCCCACGAGGAGACGAATCACCCGTGAGCCGCCGATGGGCAGCGGCTGACGTGGTCTGTTCACACCCGCGGTTGCCCGGCGACCCATGCGGCGATCTGGGCGCGTGAGGTGAAGCCGAGTTTGGTCAGGATATGTTCGACATGGCCTTCCGCGGTGCGTTGCGAAATCACCAGCCTGGCGGCGATCGCCTTGTTGGTCCATCCCTGGGCGACGAGGTCGGCGACCTGGCGTTCTCGCTTGGTCAGTTGCCGGTCCGAATGTGCTGTCGGCCCGGCGGTTTCGGATCCCCGTGACAGTTCGGGCGGCCGAACCGACGCTGCGGCTTCCGGGTTGCGAATACGGAGCTGATCAGATGGTGTGGGTGGCGAGCTTCAGCGCGCCAAATCCATGACCGCCGCGCGACAGGCCTCCCACGCCGAGGACGTGACGTCGATGAGTGCGTAGTGGTCGGTGCCCGGGAGCACCAGTAGCCGGGAGTCGTCCCCGGCCTGTCGGGCTGTGGCGACGAACCGCTGCGACTGGCTGAGTGGCACGTCGTCATCAGCGGTGCCGTGCACGCACATCGAGGGGACGCCCATCGGAAGTAGTGCGCTGGGACAAGCCAGGGAGCGGGCCGCGGGGTCGTCGGCCCAGGCGCCCAGGAAGTTTCGGATGGCTCCGGAGCCCAGGTCCTCCTTCAGCGCGAGCTCGAGGTCCAAAACTCCTGCCTGGCTGACGAACCCGGTCAGCGGTACAAGGGGCGAGGCTCCGGGAGAATCGGCGGGCAGCGATCCTCGACCGGCCAGCCAGCCGGCCAGCTGACCTCCCGCCGAATGCCCGATCGCGACGACTCGTGACAGGTCGAGACTGCCGACTTCCAGGTTCCGGCCGATCGCGGCGAGCCGGTCGACAGCGGCGGCAACGTCGAGACAGGTGGCCGGCCAACCACCGCCGCCGCGGTCCGGGTCGCCGCCCACCCTCCGGTATTCGATGTTCCAGGCGGCGAAGCCGTGTCGTGCCAGATCCTCGGCCGGCTCGGAGGTCAGGTCGGCACCGTAGGCCGTTCGCCAGAATCCGCCGTGGATGACCACGGCAACGGGCCATCGGCCGGGGCCGTCGGGAAGGCTGAGCGTGCCGTGCTGGCTCGGGTGGGTGCCGTAGCGCACCAACGAACGTGTCGGCATTCCTCACCTCTCAGAGCGACCAGCGAGTCCTACGACGGCCGCGAAGAATCACTCAAGCGATCGATCAGGAAGCCGAGCCCGGCAGTGCCCCCGGTGCCCCGGCTGTTGCCGATGAAGCGGCGGACGACGTCCAGGTGGTTCAGTCGCCAGCGCGTGAGGCCGGCGATGAATACATCGAGCTGCGCGCCCAGATAGCGGCGCTGCCGGCGGTGGGTGCTGTCGTCGTCGTGCCGGTCGGCCACGATCTCCAGCAGAGCTGCCACGGGAGCGTGGCGAACGCCGGCCAGCAAGGTCGCCAACTGGTCCGACTGTGCCGCGCTCACTCCCTGCAATCGAGGCCGGAACTGCTGGAAGGCGTCCACCGCGAGATGCTGTAGGGCGCTCTCTGTCGTCAGCATCAGTTCGAGCACCGCATTGGCACGCTTCAACCGATCGACCGCGTTGTCGAACTCCTCCAGACTGGCGGACTGCAGCGCGAGCTCGAGGTCGAGCAGGATCTGCGAAACCCACAGTTCGGAGGTCTGGTGGACGACCAGGAAGTACCTCTCGTCGCTCCAAGCAAAACGGTCGTCGCCCGCGAACAACGGCTGCACAGCGCCGAGCAGCTCGTCGAGGTGAAGGTAGTCCGCGTAGCTGAGGCGCTTTTTCCCGGGCTTGTTCTCGGCCTTCTTCTCGGCATCGACGTGCTGACTCTGCTGCGCGGGAGCGGTATCGGAAGGAGTCGACGTGGTCCCACCTTGTCGCACATACGCGCAGATACCACCGAGGGCTTCGAACCACAGCCGGCTGAGCTCCGTCATCGCCGCGCGATCGAGCTTGGATGGCGCCCATGTCCACTGGGCGTGCAGGCGCGGGCCGCTGTCGCTGTCGACGGTGACCGCATTGACGGCCGCGGTGTGTGCCAGTGGCATTGCGCGACCGGCGTTGCCGTTGTCGGTGAACAACGAACCCCAATAGCCGAGCCGCCAGACATCACCCTCGGCCGAAGCGTCGAGCACCGGCACGCCCAGGCGCCCCAGATAGTTGAATCCGATCGGCGGGTCGGAGCCGCCCAGGTCGACATCGGCGTTCAGATAGCGCAGCAGACCGTAGGTCACTGGGTTCGGGACCGTACGAAGTTGCTCCTCGGCGTCACGGATCACCGCCCCCAGCGCTGTCTCGCCGGCCGCTACCTGCGCCCACGAGAGCCCACCCACCGCCAGCGACACCGGGTATTTGGTCGTGAACCATCCCACGGTGCGCGACAGGTCGACATCGGGGGCCAGCTCCTCCTCGCGCCCGTGGCCCTCGACGTCGATGCCGATCGGTGTGCTGCCGCTGTTCGAAAACTCCGTCCACGCCAAGGCGAACGCGATCAGCAGGATCTCGTGTACCCCGGCATGGAACGCCGCCGGCACCTCACCGAGGATCGTGCGGGTGGTTTCGGCGTCCAGCGACACCTCCATGTGCTCAGCGGTGGCGAACGTATCCTCGGGCTGCACCGGCGGGATCGCGGCGGGGATCGCCGCCACCTTCCTCCAAGCGGCCGCCTGCCCGGCGATTTCCGGGCGGTGCGCGTACTCGGCCAGCAGCGATGCCCACCGGGCGAACGACGTCCCGGCTGTCGGCAACGTGACCTGCTGCCCCGCACGGTGTTGCGCCCAGGCGGTGTTGAGGTCGTCCAGCAGAATTCGCCACGAGACCACGTCGACGGCCAGATGGTTCACTACCAGCACCAACTGGCGGGTGGACGCAACCCACAGCGCGCTGAGCATCACCCCGGCGGCCGGATTCAACCGAGATTGCGCCTTCGTCAGCTCCTCATCGGACAACTCGTCGACCGCTTGCAGACAAGCGCTCGCATCCACCGACCCCGCCTCGGGCACCCGCAGCGACCACTCACCGGCGCCGTCGTCGACGCGGAGCCGCAGCATGGCATGCCGATCCAGCAAGGCCTGCACCATCACCACCACGTCGGTCTCGGTGACCTCCGCGGGCGCCTGCAACAACGCCATCAGATTGAACTGCTCGATCGGGCCGTGAACACTGTGCAGCCAGCGCATGATCGGGGTCGCGACCACCTGCCCGACGCCGTCGTCGATCGGGCCGTCGGCACTGCCGGCCACCTCCGCCACCTCGGCCAGGCGGGCAACGGTCTGCTCGACGAAGATATCGCGCGGCCTGAACACGAGACCGGCGGTTCGGGCCCGCGCCACCACCTGCATCGACGAAATGCTGTCTCCGCCGAGGTCGAAGAACGAGTCGTCGATGCCGACGTGGTCGAGTCCGAGTGTGTGGGCGTAGATGGTGGTGAGGATTTCTTCTGTGGGATTGGTGGGGGCACGGTATTTGCCGGTGGTGTATTCGGGTGCCGGGAGGGCGCGGGTGTCGAGTTTGCCGTTGACGGTCAGCGGTAGTGCGGGAAGTGTCATGATTGCGGCGGGGATCATGTAGGTGGGGAGTTGTCGGGTGAGTCGGTTGCGTATTTCGGTGGGATTTGCGGTGCCGGTGATGTAGGCGACGAGGCGTTTGTCTCCGGGGTGGTCTTCGCGGGCGATGACGGCTGCTTGTTCGATGCCGTCGAGTTGTGTTAGC